>CAZBGH010000055.1:6924-9759 GCA_964491335.1 uncultured Methanosarcinales archaeon
TGATTTTAAGCTATGGGTACAAGCCAGTTAGAAATCTTTCAGGTCATGGGCTTGGAATTTATAATGTTCATACTGCACCAAATATCCCTAACTGTGCAGGCAAAAATACACAAAAACTGGAAAAAGGGATGGTAATTGCAATTGAGCCATTTGCATCAACAGGTGTTGGCATTGTAGTTGAGAAAGGTGATGCCACTGTGTTTTCACTTTTACAATCAAGATCTGTTAGAACTGGGTTTGTAAGGGATGTGCTTAAAGAGATAGAGCAGTACAAAGAATTGCCTTTTACAAAAAGATGGTTATTAAAAAGATTTTCTAAAGCTCAAGTAAATTATGCATTAAGGCAGTTGCAACAATCTAGTGTAATCAAAGGATACCCTCCTTTAGTAGATAGAGCAAATGGAATTGTTTCACAACGTGAAAAAAGCTTTTTAATTGATGATCAAGTATTGGTATTGACTTAAAACTCTAACTTTAAAACTCAATAACTCCATTCACTTAAACTGTACTCTGGTCTAGCAAATATTTTTGCTCTTGCTGTTAAGTACCTAAGATTTTTTGAAACAATTGTTGTATTAATTATCCCTGCAATCTTGTCTCCATTAGTTACTACAAGCCTTCTTATATTGAGCTTATCCATAAGTTCACTTGCTTCATAGAGAGTTGAGTTTTCTTCAACTGTTATTAATGGGCTGTTCATAATTTCAGAAATATTTATGGCATCAGGATTTTTTCCCTTTGCTACAATCTTTCTCAGTATATCACGCTCTGTCACAATTCCTTGTACAACCCCCTCTTTTCTAACAAGAATAGAACTTGTAAGGTTCTCATCCATCATCTTAGCTACTTCAGAAACAGATAAGTCTGCATTTACAATGGTGCATGCATGCATTACCTCTCCTACATACATTTTAATACCTCCTTTTCCCTCAAACAACCACCTCTTTTACTCCCTTTAATAGGATATTTAATTCCTTATATAGCCGTATATAGATAAATAGGTTTAAATATATTTGCCTTAAGGGTTATAATATTTATATAAAAATAGATAAAAGTTGGGTGTATAAAAACAAGAGGAAAAGTCTGAATATTATTAAGTTTTATTTAATCCTTACTTAATCTTTTAATTGCCTCTTCTATGGATATTAGCTCCTCTTTCCCACTTTTCATATCTCTTAGTTTTACTTTATTTGCTTGTAATTCCCTTTCGCCTATAAATATAACATATGGAATACTCATTGCATCTGCATACTCAAGATTTTTGCTTATCCCTCTGCCAATCAAGTCTACATCAGTCTTAATACCATTATCTCTGAATTCTTTTGATATTTTCATAGCTTCTTTTAGATTACCTATAGGGATAATAAAAAGTCTAGCAACTGTCTTTTGCTTTACTTCTGTATTTAGAGCATCTGTGATAACATCCAAGCCAAAGGAAATGCCAACTGCTGGGAATTGCTGATTTGAGCCTAAGAACTGTTGTATCATTTTGTCGTATCTGCCTCCGCCTGCTACTGCAGATTTTATTTCATTGCTAACTAGAAAAACTTCAAAAACTGTGCCAGTGTAATAAGCTAGGCCTCTAGCCAGAGAAGGATCAAATACAACATTATCCTTATTTGTTAGAAAAGTAAAAAGTTGTTTTATCTCGTTAAGTCCTTCAACACCTTCTTTATTGGTAAGTACTTTTTCAAGCTTGGTTAGCTTTACTCCATTGCTGCCTTCTACTGCAATGTACTCAAGTATTTTATTTATAGCTTCTGTTTTCAGGCCTTTAACTTTTAATTCCCTCTTTACAGTTTCAATGCCAAATTTCTCTAGTTTATCAATTGATAGGATAATAGGTTCCATTAGATTTTCCTTTATCCCTGATGAGGCCAAGATGCCATTCAAGATTTTTCTATTATTGATTTTTATGATGACATCAATACCAAGCCTTTTGAAAACCTCTTGTACAATGCTAATAAACTCAGCATCTGCTGTCATATCTTTAACACCTATAGTATCAACATCACATTGCCAGAATTCTCTATACCTTCCTTTCTTCATTGGGCCATCTCTTAGCACATTTGCTATCTGATATCTTTTGAAAGGCATTTTCATATTTGGGTTCATGCCTATAAATCTGCATAATGGTACAGTCAAGTCATAGCGTAAAGCTAACTTTCTTTTTCCCTGGTCAATTAACTTGAAAGTTTCTTTTAAAATCTCAGAACCGCCTGCATATTTAGATGCTAGGATGTCATATCTTTCTATGACTGGTGTCTCTAAAGGAGGAAAACCATACAACTCAAAAACAGTCCTTAAAGTATCAATAACCTGTTGTCTTGCAATTGCCCTTTCAGGAGCTATGTCTCTTGTTCCTTTTGGAGTTGAGAGTTCCATAATGTTATACTTTTTATCCTTATTTATATACCTTTTTATGCAATTGTGCTTTTATGAGGATCTTTAGCTCTTCCTAATCTTGCCACTTATTTTTCTTGCTACTTGTTTTCAAAGATATGCAGTTCCATTCTCACTATTTTAGTGGCTAAACATAGATGGGGGACATTTCTACGAACGAAACGATACTAAACTACGAGGGGGAGTTCTCTTTATTTTTACTCTTCAACCTAATTAAAGTTGCTTTCCGGTGTGCATCAAGTCCTTCTATCTCTGCAAGTTTTGAAGCTGTTTTGATCATACTCTTTGGAATTTCTCTACTAAATTTCTGATATGTTACAATCTTTACAAAGTCCTTTACTGATAATCCTCCAGTATATCTGGCTGCACCATTCGTTGGAAGTACGTGATTAGTGCCACTACAATAATCCCCAAAAACTTCTGCTGTATTCT
>CAZBGH010000056.1:0-9734 GCA_964491335.1 uncultured Methanosarcinales archaeon
ATAGAATAGCGAGGACAGATGCTGGCGAGCGAAGCGAGGGTTTCACAAAAGCCGAATTAAACAATCTTTTTAAACATTGGAATTCCACCATTCCTCTGACATGTGGTTTTTGACAAAATAAAAATAATTTGCACATATAGGTTAAATCTAAAAAATAAATTAATAATTCCATTTTTAGCACACTTAAGGTATCATAAAATAAATTCCTGAATGCCATTTGCCACAGGCGTCTAATAAATTATGAATGCAATACATCAAAGAATATTTTAAGCAAGTTTTATTAATAGAAAGTCTAGAATACTACTAATGGCAGTGCAAAAAGAAGTTAGTATAATAGTTCCAGTTTATAATTCCTCTTTAACAATATCTAAAACACTTGATTCTCTAAAACAGATTGATTTTTCTAAAGATAAACTTGAAATTGTGATGGTAGATGATGGTAGCACTGATAATTCCTTAGATGTTATTAGAGAATGTAAAATTTATGGGTTGAAGATAATTAAACAAAAAAATCAAGGTCCAGGGGCAGCAAGAAATAATGGAGTTAGGAACAGCAAAGGCAAATTCTTATATTTCACAGATTCTGATTGCTATATTAGGGAAGATTGTATTAAACAGCTTTATAACAAATTCAAAGTTGATAAAAAGATAGGCGCAGTTGGTGGGGCTATCGAGTTGCCTCCTGAAGAGAAAAATGTATGGGCAGTTGCAGATCATTACGCATCATGGTACCACCATAACCCTAAAATAAAATCGCATTATGTAAGGTCAACTCCCACAGCAAATCTAATGATTAAAAGAGGGGTTTTTGATAATATAGGTTATTTTAAGGAAAAAATTAAAGCTGGAGAAGATGTGGAGTTTGGAGCTAGAATGCAGCAAGCAGGCTATAAATTCTATTCTTTAAATAATGCTTATGTGTATCATTACAATAGAAATAATCTTAGAGATTTCTTTAAGCATGGCTATAAGTGGGGATTTTATGGAGCGTCAGTTAGGATAAATAATCCTACAACAAAATATCATTACTTATTTCCTGCAAATACGTTTCTTGCAACATTTTATTTTATCCCGTTGTTAATACTGCAATTCTCATATATTATACTACAATGGCTTAAAGTTAAGGACTTGAAAGTTTTACTTTATTCTCCATTAATTCTCTTAAGATGTATAGCTTATCAATATGGAGTTTTAAGACAAACTATTGGATATGTTCACTCACTGAAATAAATAGATGTTAAGTCCAATCGGTTTCGAGTCGCAAGAAGACATTTCTTACACGGAGTTTGCTTATCTATTTGGCGATCGCTTTAAGAATTAATTTTTAATCGCTACTCCTATTATTTTTTCTAAATCTTCTTGATGTACTCTGAACTATAAGCCATCGTCTGCTGCAGGAACACCCATAACTTGCCAAGGCAATCTCTGTCTTTTTCGATCATTTAATTCCCAAGGCCATTTAAATGGAAAGACATGCGCCATCTAGAATATTCACCTTGAATAGCAGCACCTCAAATTGCCCATTTTTATTGCTCTTTCAATTCCTCTGATTCATCTTTTTTTACACTGCTAATTTTTTCCCCAATATTTTGATATACTTCATACGGTGTTACTTCTCCCTGAATTTCGTCTCCTTCCTCTTCTTCTTGTAGTTTAATCGCTTCTGGTTTCTCTACGTTGAATAATTTCCAAGATACTTTACCACTTTCTATGGCTTTCTTCAATTTTCTTTCTTGTGTACTTAACTGACTGTCACCACTTTTAACTTCAAGGAAAACAACTTGTTTAATATCATTTTCTGAAGCACCATCAAATATTATAAAGTCTATTGGAGAACCCAAAAATTTCATATCCGATGGTCTGAAAGGGAATTTTGGAAGATATGGGCTTACTTGTTCCCAAAGTTTTCCCAATAATGTCCTTTTGGAACGCTTAATGGCATCATGCCTCATATATTTCTCGGCACTTTGAATTAATTCTTTTATTTCAGCCAAATCATTGGTATATTTTAATTCCCATTCATGAACAAGGTTTTTGATATTAAGTTCACTATTTTTCTGAATCTCAAGAATTTGATTTCTGTATTTGTTATCTAAAGTTTCAAGTTTTAATTTCCATTCTGCATCCAGAGCCTTTCTTTTATCTGCCCACTTAACTTTATCATAAATGTATTTAGCAACGAGAAAGCCAATTATTATACCAATAATAATCAAAACTATAGTAACAAAATCTACCATGATGAAGTGATGATTACTTGAGTATTAAAACATTTCTTAAATTGTTAGACGGCAATCCCCTATTAATAAACAGACAAGACGATTGAGTATAACAATAATTATAATAAGCTACCCACTACGCCCTACAGAAATAGCACTTTTCAATAAGCCGGGGAATAATGAAGGTCTGGCGAGTACATTCATAGGATACACACATCCGTGAGTACAAAAACATTTCTTGTCAATTATTGACTGCTTTAATTGCTGAGCTTTATCAGAATACCAAAGTTTCTTGAAATCGTAGTTGTAATTCCTCAGGTTTGCAAAAACAGGCAATAGCTCACATATTTGCACATTACCAAGCGCATCTATGACAACATTATTTTTCCATGCATCACACGCTACCACTTGATATTTCTTTTCTACCATCTCTAGATATAAATCCATAAGATATCTCTGCAATCCATTTGCTATCTTCTTTTGCCATCTAGGCATATCTCCTCTGTAAGTATAATGATCCCAGATCTT
Source organism: uncultured Methanosarcinales archaeon (assembly GCA_964491335.1). GTDB lineage: Archaea > Nanobdellota > Nanobdellia > Woesearchaeales > JACPIF01 > JACPIF01. The sequence continues at coordinate 2,745 of CAZBGH010000056.1, forward strand.
CTTTATCTCCTTTGACTTTTCTTTTAATCTGCTCATTGGAGGCAGCATCATACTGTTATCTTTTGGTGAGCCTCTAATAAGCAGAAAATTCTGGAAACTAATCTCTGGCATTCTTTTAATGACAAAATAACCCAAGTCAATAATTTCGTCTACATTCTTGTTTGTTATTACAGTAATAACCTTTAATGATAATCTTGGATAATTTTTCTTAAGCTCTGCAAGTTCGTCATAAGTTTCCAACAACTTTTGGAAGTTTCCTTTTACACCTCTATTTTCATCATGAAATTCCTCAAACCCGTCAAGTGAAAGATTAATAGAAATCGAGGTTTTCTGGCACTTTTGGAGTATATCTTCAGTTTTATCCCTAATCATCTTAGGCATAAGAGCATTAGTTGGAATGTTGATACTGAACAATGGATTATGCTTAGCAAACACATTGCACATTTCTGCAATATCCTTTCTCAGGAAAGGCTCGCCGCCTGATAGGTTAAGGAAAAGTAAGTTATTATCAAAAGATTTTGCGATCTTTTCAAATTCTTCCATAGAAAGCTCATCGCTAGGCTTAGTTGTATTTAGGTTCTGCCAGTTAAAACAATGGCCGCATTTAGCATTGCATACAAAAGTATTATGTAAAATTAAATGAACAGGCAAGTCAGATTTTCTCAAATATAGAGCTTTTATTACTTTTCCTATCATGTTCGTCACGAATTAACTATTTTTGAGATGATATTTATATTGCTTATTTTTATCTTTTAATTAGTTTATTACTTAACTATACCTATTTATAGCACTATTAAAATATTTCTACGATATAAAAGCTTTATGAATTTTATTACCAATACTTGCTTTTAGTAGCTCTATAATAATCAACTGTTTTCTTTATACCGTCTGCCAGAGGAATCTTTAGTTTCCAACCTAATTTCCTTATTTTAGAGATATCAGCTACAAAATTACCTGTTTCTATTGCCCCATAACCTATAGGCCAATCTATATGCTCTACTTTTCCTTTTCCTACAATTTTTACTATTAGGTTAGCCATGTCTTTAAATTTTATGCCTTTTCCAGAGCCAATATTAAATACTAGTCCAATTGCTTTTTTGTGAGTGATAGCTGTCAAAAGTCCATTTATCAAATCCCGGACATAGATGTAATCTCTAAGCTGTTCTCCATTCCCATAAATCTGAATAATTTCATTATCTAATGCTTTCCTGATAAACCAATTAACTATATTAAAACTGCTCGTTCTCATCTGGGATCTTGGACCATAAGGATTTGTAATCCTAAAACATACAGATTTTATTCCGTAAATATTATAATACAACAGGTAATACTTTTCAGCAGCTAATTTATCAATTCCATAAAAATTTATTGGGTTCAAAGGATGATCCTCTTTAACAGGCAGATTTTTTGGCTTTCCATATTCAAGCCTAGAGCCTGAAAATATAATAATAGCCTTGTCATTGTACTTTCTTAAAGATTCAAGCATTAGCAAATGGCTTATTCTATTTACTTTCATATCTTTAAGAATTTCACTATCCTTTGGAAATTGTGATACCCTTGCAGCAAGATGGAAAATTACATCTATCCCTTTTATGTTTTTAACTATAAAATTTTTATCTGTTATATCACCTAGGACTAACTCTACATTATTTCTAATTTTATTTATGTTAAATAAATTTCGAGTAGTCTTGTCTAGTATTGTAACTTTTGCATCTAACTTTACTAGTTCTATTGCAAGATTGCTGCCAATCATGCCTAATCCTCCTGTTATTAAAACCTTTTTCCCTGCATAAAAAGAGCTATGTACTTGACGCAGGTAGCGGATATGGAGCATTGGCCTTATTTCTTTCATTTTTTTAGTGGCTTCTTTTTCAGCGACTTCTTGTACAATGTAATATATCTATCAACAATCCTGTCCCAGCTATAGTTCTGTATTATCTTCAAACTCTCTTTTCTCATCTTTATACGTAATGTGTCACTAGCAAGAATTTCTATCAATGCATCAGCCATTTCTTGTGGATCTCTAGCCTTAATCAAGTAGCCATTTACGCCATGCTTTACTAGCTCTTCATTTCCAGGTACTTTGGTAGCTATTATCGGCAGGCCAGTTCCCATTGCCTCTAAAACAACGAGGGGCATGCCTTCACCATATGACGCATTAATTAAAACATCTGCTTCCTGGTAATATTTAAGGAGCTGCTCATACTCAACCAAGCCAAGAAACCTGACATATGACTCGAGCTTATGCTCTTTGACAATTCTCTGAAGCTCATTCTGATAAGGTCCGCTTCCGATAATATCAAGCTGGAATTTCTTTTTTGTTTTCAGAACTTCTGGCAATGCCTGCAATAAATATTGAAACCCTTTTCTTGGAATTAGTCTGCCAATAGCTAACAATTTTATTGTTTCTTTTACTGTGTCTTTCTTCTTTTTATTTGCTTGAGGTTTAAATCTACTTAAATCAACACCATTTGGAATTACCGTAAACCTCTGTTTTGTATCAACTTTCTGAGCATATTCCTTCAACCCTTCGCTTGCAGCTATCGTATACATTGCAGTATTCCATATAATTTTAATGAATGGTGTAATAATATTATAGATAATACCATATCTATCCTTATCAACACCAGGCACATCAGAACCTCCAAGATACACTATGTATGGGATTTTATATCTTTTATACAATACATAAGCAACTACACCGCTAGGCACAACAAAAAAAGCGTGGATTATTTCTGGGGTTTCTTTTTTTATAAATTTTTTAGAATAAAAGAATGCAGATATTATATAGGTTAACATTTCAAATATAGAAGCCCTATCTCTATGCTTTCTCACCACCTTAACTCTATGGATATAAACTCCCTTAATAATTTCATAGAGTGGCAAATTTTTATACCTAGATGTTATCAAATGCACTTCATGACCTTTCTTCACTATCCCCTCAGCTAAGAAATTGGTGACAGTGCTGCCTCCTCCACCAATTGGGAAAAACTCATAATTCAAAAAAAGAATTTTCATGATTATCTCCTAATTCATATCAATTACTACAAGCATTATGTATCTATTACCATGTATTATTATCTCTCTATTACCTATCTCTCAAGAATTTTCTCAATAGAATAATTCTTGTATTGTCTGTTATAATATATTTTCACCATAATATCCGCAAGGATTCCAAAAACTAGTAATATTACTCCTAGGATAATGAGTAAAGCTCCAAGCAATAGTAATGGCCTAGTAGATAATGGTCTAGCTTCAAATATCCTAAGATATGCCAAATAAGCGCTAATCACAAAACCCACAAAAAGCGATAGTATGCCAAAGCCACCAAATAAATGAATTGGTCTTGCTGAGTACTTCATCCAGAAGTTTACTACTAGTAGATCTAAGAAACCTTTGAAAAGCCTTGTCATATTATATTTACTTTTCCCAAACTTTCTTGGATTATGTTTTACTGGTATTTCTGTTATCTTAAACCCCTTCCACTTCAGAAGAGATGGGATATAGCGATGCATCTCTCCATAAAGATCCAAATCTTGAAAACATTCCTTTTTGTAAGCTTTTAAAGAACATCCAGCATCATGAATTTTATCACCAGTTATTACTCTTCTTAATCTATTTGAGAATCTTGATGCAAATATCTTTAATAAAGGATCATTTCTTTTTACTCTCCAACCAGAAACAACGTCATAACCCTCGTTAAGCCTTGCAATAAGTTTTGGTATATCTTCAGGATCATTTTGCATATCTGCATCCATTGAGACTATCACATTTCCAATCGCCTGCTTGAAACCAATATCCAAAGCAGCAGTCTGCCCAAAGTTCTTTCTGAATTTTATGACCTTTACAGTTTGGTCTTTTGCATGCAGTTGCTGAAGAATATCAAATGTGTTGTCTTTGCTTCCATCATCTACAAATATGATTTCATACTTTTTCTTTAGCTTATCAAGTACAAGCTTTAATTTTCTATAAAGAATCTCAACATTCTCCTGCTCATTATAAGCAGGTATTACAATGCTAATATCTGTTTCCTTCGTCATATGTCATAGAATTAAAAGTGCCTATAAAAAGGTTGCGAACAATCCTTCTTGAAACTAACCTCAAACACCTTCCATAGCTTCTTTGAAAAATCAGAATATCTAATCCATTTTGGCTTTATTTTAAAATATCTAATAGTTGACATTGCTGAGAATTTAGTTTTATGCTTAATCTGTTCACAATGAAGCTTTTTGCACAATTTTTCCACTTCGCGATGAGCCTCAATCGCATGCCCTTCATACTGCACACTTACAGGCCCACACCAAATAACTATAGCAACATTTCCACTAAGTTTCAAATTCTTATACTTGCGGTAATCTGTAAAAGTATTGAAGATAAGCTGAAGCTCGTCAGTAGCTACATACTCAATAACTGCAGCTTCAGGCTTTCCATCTACAGATATAGTTGCTAACACGCAGATTTTATTCTGCTTTAAGAATTCAAGGATTTTCTGTTTTTGATTTTTTGGATACATGTAAGACCACCAGAAATCTTGCAAGTATAAAAAAGTTTATAAAGTTTAATTATACTTATTCTAAAACATAGTTTAATGGTGCATTAAATTGTCCAAGGTACATGTATATAAAAAAGGAGCTAACTACGAGTTTATTAAACTAATTAAACTAATAAGTAAACATAAATTATTAGATAAACAACCTTTTCATTACTTTTTAAAAATTCTATTTAATATAATCTTACTTATCACAAGCATTGTAACTATTATTGTTATAGATACGCTATGGGTCCAAATAATTAATGCAATCTTTCTTGCTGTTGTATTTGTCCAAATAGGATTGATTGGACATGATGCAGGTCATCAACAGATAGCTAAAAATGCACTAATAAACAGGCTAATTGGTTTTGTAGCTGGCAATCTTTTCATGGGTATTAGTTACAAATGGTTTACCGAGAAACATAATAAACACCATTCTTCACCTAATGTAAAGGATCTTGATCCAGATATTAGTTATCCCATGATAGCATTTTCTAAAAAAGAAGCAAGAAAGAAAAAAGGTTTAAATAGATTTATTACAAAGCATCAAGTTTATTTCTTTATCCCACTAACTTTATTTGAAGAAGTTAATGTCAGAATAGAAAGTTTAAAATACTTTTTTAGGGAAAGAGCACACTTTAGTTTAGAACTTCCTTTCTTTATTACACATTTTATATTATACTTTGGGATAATATTCTATTTTCTAGAATTCTGGCAAGCCTTGCTATTTATAGTTATTAATCAAGCCATATTTGGGTTCTATTTATCTTTAGTATTTGCACCTAATCACAAAGGAATGCTCATGCCTAATAAGAAACATTCTCTGAATTATTTGCATCTGCAAATTCTCACTACTAGAAATGTAAGGTCGAATTTACTAACAGATTTTTTGTATGGAGGACTTAACTATCAAATTGAACATCACTTATTTCCCAATATGCCACGGTATAATCTGAAAAAAACACAAAAAATTGTTAAAAATTTCTGCAAAAGTAAATCAATTTCTTATTATGAAACTAGCATGTTTGGATCTTACATAGAAATCCTTCAACATCTATACAAAGTAAGTGCTATTTTGAGGAAAACTTCCAACAGCAACCAAGCGTAATCTAACAAACCAATTACCTAATTTCAGGAACTATCTGCTCTATAATATTAAAGAAGCTCAAAAGACAATAGAAAGTTATTATAGTTTTTTATCCGCAATCTAGAGAAAGCAGATTCCTGATCAAGGAATTAAAAATTTCGAATAGCACTAATTATATTTGTGAATTTTCTAGTCAAAATTTAATAATCCAAGCAGTTTTTAATGGAGTTCTACTTCTTCCTTGGTACTTTCTCCCAATCATCCAAGAACATCTTAATACCTTTATCAGTAAGTGCATGCTGGAATAACAGCTCCCATACCTTAAAAGGTAATGTAGCAATATCAGCCCCAACCTTTGCAGCCTCTAGTACATGTATTGGATGCCTAATAGATGCAGCAAGTATTTGAGTTTTAAACCCATAGTTATTATAAATCTGTCTTATATCTCTAATCACTTGCATCCCATCATGCCCTATATCATCCAATCTGCCAATAAATGGACTTATAATATATGCTCCACATTTAGCAGCTAATAATGCTTGATTCGCAGAAAAGCATAATGTAACATTAACTCTAATCCCATCTTTAGTCAACATCCTGCAAGCCTTCACTCCCTGCTGAGTCATGGGAACTTTAACAATTATATTCTTGTGCAGCTTTGCAAATGCTTCACCCTCTCTAACCATACCTTCTGCATCTAATGCTACTGTTTCTGCGCTCACTGGACCATTCACAATGTTACAAATTTCAACTAGAGTTTCGTTATAATCTCTGCCCTCTTTTGCGATAAGCGTAGGATTGGTTGTAACTCCATCAGCGATCCCAATATCAACAGCCTTTTGAATTTCTTGGACGTTTGCGCTATCAATAAAGATTTTCATTTTGCATCATCTCCTTACATTTATACCCTTTAGCCCCTTCTTTTATTTATAATTTTCTTATTTTATTCCACAAGATCTTCAATCTCTTTTATTTTCTTAGGATTTAAGCTCATCTCCAATCCATAGTGTGTAGGTTTTGATAATAAAATCTGCTCTTTAATAAGTTCCTCTATAGCTTTTTTAACTTCCTTAGACACTCTTAATTCATTTGACAAGCCTTTTGGAAGGTTATGGATATTTGTATGCTTATGCATCCACATTCTTTTTCTATATAATTTTCTAACAATAAATTTTTTAATAATTAACCTTTCATCCATTATACTCTAAAAAGGAGCACTCATATTAATAGTTTTCTTTTTATGAACTATGCTTATCAATATAAAAACATTTAAATATCAGTATGATTTAATTCCTTATTATGGAAGAAAAAAGTGTATTTGTAGAATACTTTGGGGACTACCCCTTAATTAGAGTATTGGATTTCTTAATAG
>CAZBGH010000057.1:0-9460 GCA_964491335.1 uncultured Methanosarcinales archaeon
TATCCATAAAAGAGAAAAAAGATCTAACTATTTAAAAAGGTATTTCTCTCAGGGGGCTCTGTCCTAAATATAGGGTTAGGTCACTTCCAACGAAGTTGGTGCCGAACTTTGTTCGAGCATTGTGAGCATCTTTTATATCTTACAGCTAAGTCGACAGGGGGAAGTCCCTTACGGGGAGGTGTCAACTAGACACCTCTAACAGCAAAATGTGAACCGACCTAACCCCGAGCAAAGCGAGATTTAGGACAGAGCCTCTCTCAGGTCTAAATTGCAAGGTAGTATAAATACTATAGAGAATTTTGAAAAAGTATAAAATAGTCAAAATTCTCTAAGAGAACTTTGAATGAAAATGTCAAAGTAAGGAATTATTCAAAGTTCTCTATAAAAAATAGTAAAATATTTAAATACTAATATTTAGAGTATTAATATGCTAGAGGACACTATTGTGACAAGGGGCAATCAAATTACCTTAACCAAGAAAATTAGAGAAAAGCTGCATATCAAGGAAGGAGACAGAGTTATACTCAACCTCCATGGTAGCTTACTTATGGTAAGCAAAAGAGATTCAAAAGTTTTTGATAACTTTGAAGAGTTTCTTCCTGAAAGTTTTTTGACTGTTCTAAAGAAATTAAGGTCAGATGAAAAAGAACGCTTGAAAAGGTTGGGAATAATAGAATGAAAATAGTTTTAGATACTTCTGTAATCGTAGAAATAGATAGGAAAAATGAAGAAGTCATAAGGCTAATCAAAAAGATTATTGACCTAGATCATAATATACTTATAAGCACTATTACTATTTCTGAAATTCTTACAGGATCTTATCTAAGAAAGGACTTCAAGAAATCTGTGTCAGAGGCAAAAAGAATATTAGGGCAATTTCTGTGGATAGAGCTAAACTCTGAAATAGCTGAAAAGACTGCCCAGTATCTAGCATACCTCATTACTAGTGGAAAGATTATAGAGTACCAAGATGTTGCAATAGCTGCCACATTTAAGGTAACAAATTCTGACTATGTTCTTACTCTGAATAAGCCTCATTTTGAATCAATCCCTGAGTTAAGAGGCAAGACTTATGAGCCAAAAGAATTTGCCAAGATTATAAGAAATTAGAAAGCATCGTCGATTATACTCCTAATCTTATTCCTCAAAGGCTTTAGTTCTTTATCAGAAACCCTCTTTCTAAATGGGCTCCCTTCTGCCTTTGAGAACAAGCCCCTTAACCCAGTTGAATATGGTAAGATATGAAAATGTAGATGTGATTGAGTTGCTAGTCTGCCAGTGTTCATGCCAATAAATGCCTCTTGCTTGAAATCCTTCCTTACCATTTGCTCTAACTTGTAAATATAATCAAACATAGCCCTCAGTTCATTAGATTGCAGCTCATTTATTCCCTCAACATGCCTCTTAGGAAGAACCATTAGATGAGGCTCTTTTAACGGCTCATAATTCAGAGAGCATATAATTAAGTCATCATGATAAATAAGAGTAGCTTCATGATTTACAAGGCCACACATTCCACATTCTATATTTTGACTGAACTCCATATTCTAAGGGAATATTTAGTTTAGTTTTATTATAATAGTCTTTATAATAGTTTTCCTTTAGATTAAGTTCTTTAGATTAAGCATAACATTAATAATTCAGATATGATTATGATATATGGTTTCTGAAGAGAAGAATGCTGGCTCAACAAAGATATAAACCTTCTCTCATATTCTTTGTGGTCAAACCGTTCTTTCTTTTTTCAACATATTTATTAAGAATATCCATTTTTTATTGTTTCTATGACACAAAAATACTACTTAGACACCTCAATCTGGCTAGATTTCTTTGAAAACAGAAACGAGCCCAATCTACCTAAAGGAGACTGGTCACATAAACTATTGGATAAAATTACAAAAAGTAATGATAGAGTAATTTATTCGGATAATAATATTTATGAATTAAACATAATTGGTTATTCTACATATGAACTCGATCAAATACTACAACCACTTAAACCCATTCTTATTTTTGTGGAATCAACTGAAAAACAGATTAGCAAAGCTAAAGACCTCTCATTAAAAAGAAATATTCCGAAAAGAGATGCTCTTCATGCACTTATCGCAAGAGACAATAAATCAATATTGGTTACTTTGGATAGACATTTCCAAAAAATTCATGATATTATAAAATCAAAAAGACCTCAAGACCTTATTTAGCCTTGAATTTTCTTTCTAATAACTCAAATGCCTTTTCTCCTGCTTTATGCAACTCATCATCTGATGTTTTTCTTTTTGAAGAACCTTTTAATTGAGCCAGATTTCTTAATACTTTTTCCTTTTCCAGTTCAGAAAGCTTTTCTCTAATTGCATCTCTAATGAATTCTGTTCTAGTGCTATATCTATGTTCTTCTAATTTCTGGTCAATTTCTTCAAGCAGCTTATCTTCCATCTTAATAGTTACAGTTTCCATGGTGTTACTTAGTATATACAAAGTAATATATAAAACCTTCCCTCATTCCTTTAACAAACTTTATATGGTTGCAGCATTCATTGGCTGGAATATTGATATGGCAGCAATTGCAGGCATTTTGGTTGCAATTGGCACTGGAGTTGATGACCAAATTGTAATAACCGATGAGACTTTAAAAGGAGAAACTGCAACTGTTTATAATTGGAAAGAAAAAGTCAAGAGAGCATTCTTAATAATTATGCTTGCTTATTTAACAGTAGTTGTTGCTATGATTCCATTAATATTTGCAGGAGCAGGCTTATTGAAAGGGTTTGCAATAACAACAATAATTGGCGTTACGATAGGTATTTTTATTACAAGACCAGCTTACTCTGCTTTTGTGGAGATTATTTTGAAGTGATGTTAAATTATTTGTTCTTCAAGAATTAGTTTCTTCTAGGAAGCGGGATTCTTAATGCATTATAAACCTCAATTTGAGAGTCGGGATATATTACCACTGGCCCCATTACAAATTTTTTTGCAAGTTCTTCAAGGATTAATAATCCATCTCTTTGAGATGCTCTAAAACCTAAAAAACTTGGTTTATTATAGGCTTCTCTACCTAAACTATTTGCTTTTTCTAAATTCTTGGGTATCCAAGATGGAAGCAGTGTTTCAGCTATTGCCTCATCCACTACTGCCTGATTTGCCATATAAAACAAATCCAAAAAAAGGTCGGTAGTCCTCCTGCCTCTTGTAGAATCAAGACTTCTTGTATAATTAATACCTATAATACGGGTTTCCATAGTTGAGATCATTTTTTCATCTTTAACTTAGAAATTAAGGAATTTTCCTTTTCCCATATCGAAATAAATTGGATCAGTTTTTGTGACTTTCTCTACCACACTTGAAAAATATTTTAAATCTTCTACCGATACATCATCTGCAAGAGTATCTAAATTAATTGGTTTTTTGTTAGGAGTAATAGACGTTCCAACAAATGTGATGTTCATATAGTCAGGTAGCAATTTAATATTTATAAATCTATTGTAATTATCCTCAACTAAATTTCTATCTATGATTAAAAGTGAATCAACACCCAATAATCTTCTTTCAAAATTTCTCGATGATAATCTTCGAAATCATCAAAGATTTGTGAAAGCAAAAATTTCAACTATAACTTTTATCCTTGTCTTATCAAGTTCATTAACATTTGCAACACAAGTCTTAATCAAAGTCTAGCTGATTATTACTTTTCCAGTATCTGTGATACATAATGAACTAATCTTGTGTTACGTTGGTCTGCGACGCCTTTATCAAGTTCTGCCTACAACAGGCGTTATTGAAAAGTTAGAAGTTGCCATCAATATAGTGAAGGTTAATGAGCCAAAACTTCAGGCACGTTTCGAGGCATCGAAAACTGAGAGTTTTCTGGTGCTCAAAAATCTTAGATTTTTGACATTCCAGAGAGAAACGTGCAAGCACGATGTTAAGCGAACCTGAACCGATGGCAACCAAAGCGAATGCGGAGGGACTTTTCAATGGGACCCTACAACAAGAAAATCTTTATAAATGCTAAAGGTTTCACTATAATAGAGGTATGAGATAAGCATGGTAACAGAGACTGTAAAAAAGGATTTAGAAAAACAGCAGTACAGGTTTGTTGGGGATAAGGAGCACAGTGCTGTTAAAGTCTGTCATTATACTAAAAAGTCATTGAAAGATGAAGATTTCTGCTATAAGCAAAAATTTTATGGAATAAAAAGCCACAGATGTGTTCAAATGACTACATCTATAGGATGTGCAAATGCATGCATGTTCTGCTGGAGAGATCCAATCACACATCCTCAAAAGGAATTGCATGACATAGGAGATGATCCATCACAAATAATTGAAGACAGCATGTCCGCGCAGAGAAAACTAATACTAGGTTTTAAGGGCAATGAAAAAACTAGTATGAAGAAATATGAGGAAGCTCAAGAGCCAATTCATTTTGCCTTATCACTTGTTGGAGAGAGCATAACCTATCCCCGAATAAATGAACTTATAAGAGAGATAAAGGCCAGAGGCAAAACAAGCTTTTTAGTAACTAGAGGCCAGCACCCAGATAAGATGGAAATTTTAGAGCCGCCAACTCAGCTTTATATATCAGTTGATGCGCCAAATAAAGAGTTGTTTAACAAAATAGATAGGCCTTTCTTTAAAGACGGATGGGAAAGGCTGAATAGATGCCTCGAGATTCTTAAAACAATTAAAGAGAAGACAAGAACTGTATTTAGAATTACCCTGATAAAAGGCATGAATGATTGTGATCTAGAAGGTTATGCGCAACTCATTGAGAAAGGTGATCCAACGTTTATTGAGGTAAAGGGTTACATGCATGTTGGAGGAAGCATGCAGTTTTTGAAGGAAGAAAATATGCCAAATTTTGAAGAGATAAGAGAGTTCTCAGAAAAGATATGCCGTATAACTGGAAGAAAAATAATAGACAGCAAGGAAGAAAGCAACGTTGTTCTCATAATGAAAGAGGATTTTGAAGGAAGGATTATGAGTTTTGATTGAAAGTATTTAAATTACAATATATTATTTTCTACTTTTCTCGATATTTTAAAATTTTTTTATTTTCTAGTAAAAATCAAATATAAGCAAAATAAATACTTCATGTAGCAGATAAATAGATAAAATGCCAAGCGAATTCAAAGAAAAATAAAAACAAACTAGTCCTAAAATAAACCTAAAGAAGTATTATGCCTTGACTTTATAGTATATCTCTTCCTCATAGGCTCTTATGAAACCCTCTTGCTTCGCAAGGCACTAGCCTCCTCGCCATTGACTTCTTTCTGCACGGAGCCTGCGTTCCCGTAGGGAGCATCCCCTCGCGACGGCTTCTCATATAACGCCGACAGGCTCGGACTTAAGCTAGTGCATAGGGTTTCATATTAGCCTTCCTCACAGAAAAGTTTAAATATTACTTGTAATACATGTTTACATTGATGTAAGATGAATATAACAATCAGAAATGTAAATCCTCGATTTTGGAGGGAGTTGAAAATAGAGGCAGTGAGAGAAGGCTTGACTATAGGCAAGGCATTAAATTTAGCTATAGAGAGATGGTTGAATGAATATAAGAACAAAAGAGGAAAAAAAAAGATTAAAAGTTTCTGGGACTTAGAACCATTCAGGTACGAAGGAAAAGATGCTACAAAACTAAGCACGAAAGTTGATGAGCTGCTCTATGGGTGGAAAAAGTGAGTATAATTTTAGATACTTCTTTTCTTATAGCATTAAATGATGCAGGTGATTTTAATCACAAGAATGCAAATTCGCTGAAAATAAGAATCAGAGATAAAGAATTTGGTCAATGCTGTATTTCTGATTATATTTTTGATGAATTAATGACTCTAATGAGAGCTAAATCTATTAATCCTAACAAAATAAAAGATATCGGAGATTCTTTATTAGCAGATGAAACAATTGAATTGCTCAAGATAGATAAAGAAATATTCATGCAATCTTGGGAAGTGTTTAAGAAATCAAATGCCCTAAGCTTTACAGATTGCACAATAATTACTTTAGCTAAGGAGTTTAGAATTAAAAATATAGCTAGTTTTGATTCTGGTTTTGATAAAATTTCTTACATTAAAAGGGTATAAAATAATTTTTACATCAGTTTGCATCAAGATTTTTATTTCTATGTGTTGCGAGTCAAATCCTTACCAAAGTCCCATAAGGCCCAGGATTAACAATCACAGTTTTTCCTATCTTTTGCTTAACATTAAAGTTTTCATGAAAGTGACCGCATAAGGCTAAATCAGGCTTAACATCATCAATGAAATTTCTTATTGACTTGTTTCCATGATGTTCGCCATATAGTAGATCAAGCTTTGTACCATGCGGCGGTGCATGGGTAACTAATATTTTCTTTGTCTCTTTTTTAGCAAATCTTTTGAAAGACTTTACTAGTTTCTCAAAGTCCTCATCAATATAGCTAAAGCCGTCTCCACCATACCCAAAAAACTGGTAGCTGCCATATATAAAGGATTTTCTGTGGATAAAATTAATGTTTGGATGCTTGCTGCATATCTTACTCATCAACAGCTCATCCTCATGATTGCCATTAACTGCCAATATCCTGCATTTGATGGACGCTAATTTCTTGATAATATAATCTAGGTTTTGCTCAAATATGGAAATATCCCCGCAGCATACTATAAAATCAGGCTTTTCCTTCTTAGTAGCCTTCTCTATTTTTGAAAAGGCTGTTAATGAAAGATGCATGTCTGTAAAGGCTAAGAGTTTCATATCATTGATAAGTATCTACTTGTATTTAAAGATAACTGTTACTACTGATTGAGTAAGAAAGAGGAAAGATTTATAAAGTGGTTCAGAATATTTCTAAATATGACACTTAAAAATAGGTTAGAGCATCGTAAATTAGTAGAACAAGCACGAGATAGTAAAGGCAGAGACACTCTTCTTTTAAAAACTTTTAGTGATGGTCAAAGAGGACTAATGCAACAAAGATTAGATTCCATAAGGCAACACCCAGGTACTTTATATGAGAAAGGTTTTTTTGCAGCAGAAGTCTTATTTGAATCATTAGTTGAATTAGGGGTACCTATTATTGATATTTGCGCACAATTTACAGTAGAGAACCTCGCAGCTTTAGTTTACGAAGAATGGTCTAACCCAGTTTCACATCGTAAAAACCTAGAAACTAGCATAAGAACAAAACATAGTAGTGATCTATCAGAAAGAATTAAATCAACTAATTTTAAAGACCTTTCTAATATACAATTGTTTAGAGAGAGAATTGCACACAATGGTGTCCAACTTTACCAAGGAAATTTATACCAAGCAAGATTATCTTGGAAAAATTTTCAACCTTCAAACGAAGACTTTTTGCTAAATAGATTTATTCCTAAAAAAATAGGGGTTACAGAGGCTGTTCTCCTAGGAATCTATTGGTCAGAAGGCTATTTGAGAAAAGGTAAAGATTCTTTATCTCTTATACTTAATGGCAGACAACCAGAATTTGATATTGAAGATAGAATCAATATGTATGGACATCTTGTTGTACCTCTACTAAGAAGAGTACATAATTATGAACCAGTATCTGCAGATAGTTACATAAAAGAAAGAAAAAGAAAAAGTGGAAATGACAGCTATCGTCCATCTGTAGAAATAAATTCTGCTGCAGTTTGCACATGGCTAAGAGACGATCTTGGTTATCCACCTCAGCAAAGAACTAAAGGTGCTTATGTCGCAAAAAGAGTTCCTTTCCAACATTTAGGAAAATTAAAGGAGATTAAACAGGGATTTTTTGCTGGGCTAGTAGCAGGTCTAGGAATTCTTCACAGCGAGGAAACTCTTTTATTTGAACATGTAGATAAACAATTTATTGAAGATATTGCAGAATTAAGTAAAATGCTTGGATATGACCCTTCACAGACTAATCATAGAGATTATGAAAAAAGTCATGGTTATCCTACAAAGAGCCCTATTTGGCATTTCACTTTACCCAGGGAAGATGTAGATAAAATATTAGAAACTGATATAGATACTGAATTACCACATGCAGGTCTATTCTTTAACCCAAGACACTACAAAAATTTAACTATTCAACCAACACTATAATAATCCTCTAGCACCATCTTGTCAATATTTTCAAGACTTCATTCGTTCTTATAGCAGGTTGGTTCTAATAACAATCTAGGCATACCTAGCATATTGCATGGCAACAGATTATAGTAAGCCACAAAAATAAATAGCTTTATTTGTGGCTTCCTAAATAGTCAACAACAAATTTAGGAAATAAATAACTATTTCCTAACTCACTCGTATAACTCATGACAATACATAATACCTAATTACTTTGTTGGTTGACTATAAACAAAATTCATTCTAAATTATGGAATCTTAATCTTATCTAGCAGAGAATAGAATTCTGATAGTGCTTCGCTGCTTAAGTACAACTTATTACTTACTAACATATTTACAATGTCAATTGCCTCTTTCTTGTTCTTTATTATTCTTTTTTTAAGTGCTAGTAAGACAATATACAAAGTGCCGTGACATTCTATTCCGAGTGTATTTGCCATAAAAACAGCTTTTTTATCATCAATTATCAAAGACTGCTTAAGTTTTAAAGCCAAGCCCAATGAGCTAGCTTCTCCTGTACCCAACACTTTACTAACTTCTCTGGATTTATATACTTTAATCCATTTATCATCCTCAACTGCTTTTTTAATTGCTATTGTTTCTGCATAAGTTGGTTTTGACAAGATCTCTTTGTATACCTGCTCGGTAATTGACACATTATCAAACAGCCTGTGTAATAGCTCTAGTTTACCAACTTTACCCAGAGTTATAATGGGCGAAGAATTAACAATTACCATTTTAAACAAAAATTAAACAAAAACCGCTTTAAAATCCCGTCTTAAATCTTCTTTTGTATAATTTATAGGAATATGACGCTTAGCTGCTTCTTCCATAAAATCAGATATTTGCACTTTTGCCAGCTCTGCAGCCTTTCCAAGGCTTACTTTTCTTTCAGCGTATTCGCTCAGAGCATACTCTAGCCTCTTCTGCTTCACTGCAGATGCTAACAATTTTCTTATTATGCTTGATTTATCTGTTTGCTCCTGTTTCGCAAAAAATTCTATGTCTTTCTTAATTTCATCTGGAACTCTTGCAATTACTCCTTCTGCCATCTCCTTCACCATTAGTATTTACATCAATTAGTATTTACATTATTTACAAGAAGTACCTTTTGTAAACAGAATATATAAATGTTTCGATTTTAATAAATATATCCAGCTATATTCATAGTAATATAGGAAGCCACAAAAATAAATAGCCTTAGTTGTGGTTTCCTAATAGTCAACAACAAATAATACATAAATCCTAATTACTTTGTTGGTTGACTATATTAAACATATCATAGAATTCATTAAAACATAACCTCAACCAACACTATAATAATCCTCTAGCACAACCTTGTCAACATTTTCCAAATTTCTTACAA
>CAZBGH010000058.1:0-9376 GCA_964491335.1 uncultured Methanosarcinales archaeon
CTATCTGTATTTTCAGCTCATTGTCAAGCTCTTCCTCAAATTTTTCAATTATTTTTTTCTGCAACTGAGCTTTCAGCAGCTTGAACTGGAACAGCTCCTTTTCGAAATCATGCCTTATTGCTTTCATTGACTCTATATTCTCGTTAAAATTCCTGAAGAATTCATTATTTTTGTTATTGATTTCATTGATATTGTTATATATTTGTTCTTTCAGTGCTGTTACATCTGCCTTTAAATCGTTGATTGTGTTGGCTGTGTAGTTTATATTATTTTTTATTACATCAATCTTATCTTTCATTAACATTAAATCCTTAATTTTCTGTATCATTTTATTTCTCCTCTTTTTCCAAGTATTCTTTCAACTTTTCAACCGCTTTTTTCCTGAACCTTTTTAAATTTTCGCAATTTTGCATTTCGCCATAAGTCTTATTGCTGTTTTCTGGAATGAATATAGGATCATGGCCAAAGCCATTATTTCCCCTTATTTCTTCTGCAATTGTTCCTTTTTCCTCCCCTAAAAAGCTTACAGCTTCTTTTCCAGGCTCGCAGTAAGCTACTGCAGATTTGTAGGTGCAATCCCTATCTTCAATATTTTCCATTAGTTTTAATATTCCTTTTAGCCCTACCCTTTTGTGGATGTATGAGGAGCATGTTCCTGGAAAGTCATTCAATGCTTTTATGAATAATCCGGAATCTTCCACTACCACAGGTTTTTTTAATTCGTTTGCAAGCCTTTTTGCTGATTCTTTTGCTATTTCTTCTGGGTTATCGCTTCTTAGCTCTCTATATTCTTTTTTAATATGGTTTATTCTTATTTCACGAGAAAATCCTTCGGATTTTCTGTGTCCCGAAAATCTTCGATTTTCGTGGATATTTCCCAGAATAATTTTGAATTCTTTTACCTTTCCAAGATTGGATGTTATCAGGTTTATTTGCATGAGAGGGAGTATTATTGGCTGGTATTTAAATGTGATTGGAGTGAACCCCTAAAAGTGGACACATAGAAAACGAATTTATTGTCAAACAATTTGACATAGATTCTTAATTTTCTTTCAGAAAACTTACATAACCTCATTAAACAAATTTTTTAGCTTCCCGCCTTTCGCATAACTACGTTATACGATTCCATACGAATTAGAAATTCTATTCCATCTAACTTTTTAGACAAATTACTTAATCATAAACTCCTGACCTTTTATCAACAAAGGATCTTCTTCAAGAATATCAATCTTTAATTTAATTCTTTTCTTTGTTATATTATCCAATTTCTTAATGTACTTGTTAGCTCTAGTTGAGAATTCAGCTGGAAAAAGTACCATTTTAACCAAATACTTGGTCTTTACTGAGAAGCTTACCTTCCTTCTCTTCCTTTAAGGATTGATCCAGAGCTTCTTTGTCATCATAACTTAATATAGAATCATCTACTATTCTCTCTTTAATCAAGTTAACTTCTTGTTTCATTTTATATTCATATTATTATTGGTTGTGGTTCCGGTGGTGGTTCTGTACAATCTCCACTGCATGCATTCCCAGATGCACAAGCACAACTAGAGATACCCAGACAATCAACATAACTACCACAACTGTTAGTCATACACTTTGTAGTTTCTAATCCATCTTCAGAGCAAAGAATAGTACATGTTCCAGTGCATGCATTACCGCTTGAACATCCGCATGTTGACACAGTTGAACAAGGTGTATATTTATCACAAGTTTTTTGTTGGCAGTTTGTATTTGAGTCTCCATCGTCTTTGCAAAATTGCAAACATGAGCCTTTACATGCTCTATCGCTGCCTTCATCACAACTGCATGTTAAAGTGTTACTACAATCGCTAGGATCGCCACAAGCCCTTTGGCAATCAAAATAATTACTGCATATATTGTTGGTGCATAATGTAGCGGGATCTCCATCATCTACTTTACCTGCATTGGCAGTATAGCAATATGGGAGGCATGCTCCAGCACATGCATTATTAGTTTCACAACCGCAGCTTACAGCATCAGTGCATGTACTAGTTACGTAGCTATCGCAAGAATTCACTAAACAATTTGTGTTATCAGCTGCATCGTCTATCTTACCAGAAGTTGGTTTGCAATAAGGAAGGCATGCCCCAGTACATTCATTAGGATCGTCAGAGCAAGCACATGTAGTCACATCACTGCAAGTAAAATAGTCAGTGCAAGAATACTGCTTGCATATTGTAGCTGTATCTATATCCACAGTCTCTAACCCGACGATTTTTATTGTTGAGCAGTATTCAACACAGCTTCCTTGGCATAAGTTTCTATTTGCTCCATCCTCTGTACAGGGATATGCCTGACTAAAATCATCCTCGGCATCATTAGCAATATCACAATCAGAATAAGTAGCGCATCCGCTTTCTTTTTTGTTGTAAGTCGGGTCTGATGGCGCTTTTACAGTTTGATACCAGCTAATAACATCATCACAAGTTGCACCACAACCTTTAGATAACAAACAAACTCCAGGATCAACATCAAATGGGTAATTTACAGCCAACCTGAAAGATATGTCATCAATATTTAAGCTGCCTTGATTTTCTTTTCCTTCTATTCTAACAGCTATTGGTTCTGTTAAACCAGTTGTTGTGCCTTTAATAAAAAACTTATTATCAACTTTTTCAACAGAAAAATCGTAATCTAAATTTGCAAAATCTAAATTGAGGTTATTAATACCAACTTGACTAAACTCATTATATTTTTTCCTAAAAATCTCCCAATAGAATGTTCCTAAATCATTCTCTCCAATAATGCAATTTATGTTGGCTGTTTTGCTTGGAGTGTCTCCTGTAGCAAGAGTATATACAAATTGCTTACCCGCTAAGGAATCTTTATAAGCTGTATCTGTATCTGGAGGATCTTCACAGTAAGATTTCCATGTAAAAACTGGATGCTGGTTAGGAGGATTATTAAAGTTATTTAGCGTCCATTTATTTATTTCTTCCGTTACCTTATCCGTTATTAAATGCAAACCGCTTTTTTCCTCTATGGCTTTGCCTGCTTTAAGTGCAAATTCTCCAATATATATGGCATCTGCTTTATTTGAGCCAAAATACATGAGTGTGCCTATGCTTAAAATTAAGGCAAACAACAAAAATAGCCAATGCACCATTAACGCTTTTTTTAACATTTTTGACATTCTTAAAAATTTAAATATAAACTTGCAATACGACCTCAATTAATTTAAAATCGTCTTGTTCTACTGCGTCTAATAATCCAGATGTACGATCTTTAGGGGTGGCTATTATAACAGAGGCTTCAACTAACTCTCCATAGCCAAGATTGCTTGATTGGTAAGACCAACTGCCAGCCCCTCTAATACCTTTATCATAAACAGCTAAACGAAATTTATCAAAGATTTGTGAAAAATGATTATTAACAAAAACATCAAAATTATCGCCTTGCGAAAAATCTACATCTAAATATTTTTTAATTATAACATCAACAGCCTTTTTTCCTTGAGCTTGCTGAAACTCTGGATCGGCAGCATCTATATAAGGCATCTCAAGAAAAACATTGAGTTCCTTTATTGCTTCAAACTCGGTTTTTGATGATTGTGATTGCTCATATTTTTGTTTAGTTATAGCAGCGCTGCAACTGATGAAAATTAACCCAAAAAAGACTAATCCAAGCACCAGAAATATAATTCCAAACCATTCATCTGGAGCAAATCCTTTTTTATTTGACATCGTTAATCCTTATATTTAATTTTGCTTCGTACTTATCTCCAAATCCGTCTATGATAGTAACCTCTTCCACTTTTTCTTTTGCTGAAAAGCTTTCTATCCAATTATTGGTATTAATAGGGCCAAAATTGTAAGTTGTAGGAAACATCCTTAAACCCGGAACGTCCAATGATAATGAAAATGCATATTTCACATTGCTTGTTGGAAAACAAGCTGTTGTAAATCCATCACCGAATTTAGTTAAGTCTATCACTTTTATATAATCTCTTATATCGTCTTGATAAGCGAAGCAATCTGGAGAATTATAAAATCTTTGTGCCAATAGCAGCTCTTCTACATCAGTAGGTATATATATAGTCTGCGCTGTTAATGCATTTCCTAAGAATACTGTAATTACAGCGCCTATTCCAATCGCTATAACGTAAAACATCCAAAAAATCCACCTTGAAGCAAGTTCCAATGATTTTTTAAAGATAAATATTCTCATTTTTTATTTAGGGAGTTATAGTTAATTTTCCGCTTTGTTTTTGAAAAACCATTTTGGCAGGTTTATCCAAAATAAAGCCTGGGTTATCATTTAGAGGGGCAAAGCTATATCGTGCAGAAGTTAGGTCACTGCCCTGTAGCTGTCCTCTGCTGACTGCAACATAAGATGCACTATGAATATTAACATTGCCTTGTAAAATTTCAACGACAAAATTGCTTAAATCTTCATTGTATGTTATTTGCATATCATAAGGATATGCATAGATTGTATCTATTAATAGCGATATATCCCTTGCAATTGCCGCCTTTAAAGCAACCTCTCCAGAGGCATAAGCCTTTGATATGCCCTGAAATATAAGAAAAACAAAAACTCCTATAATAGCTAAAATTAAAGCTACAAGCACTAACTGTCCTCTTTTTGTCATCAGTTTTAATTGGTAGGAGTATTATATAAATATTTTTGTTTCTAAGTTTATTAACCATATAGTTCTAATTTAATATCTAAGTTAGTTTGAGAACTTGGGACAATTATAGTTTTCATAAATTGAAATTCTACAATTCCTGTGACAGTAGGAAAACATTGGCTAGGCGGATAAACGCGTTGTCTGGTACCGGATATATAGATATTTATTAGCCATACTCCAAATTCTACTGGGAAACCTTTATACCCATTAACTATATTATCAAAATTATCATTACATGAAAAAAATCCATCTGTTTTATAAATATCAATAATAACATCCTCTACCTTTTTGCTAGGATTGCTTGGATCGGGCATATCTAGAAAAGATTGAAGCTCTTGGGATAGATCATTATACTTTCGCATATCAATATTACGAACTGTAATAAGATTATTTGGTACTGCTTCATAATCAACATAAAGATATGTTTTTACCTCGCTATATTTAGGCAATCCGTTTGCTTGATCAACATCGTTTGCAAACAAGAAACCATTTGTCCATGAAACTCCTCCCTCGTTGGGTGCAACATTTGTAAAACTTGTGATTTCCTTATTTAAGGTCTCACATGATAATTTTTCGCATTGGGCAACTTTTGGTGTGCTGGCATCAAAATCAAGATTTTCACAAAGACAAGCACAAGCATTATTGGCGCATTCTAGATCACTTGGCCTAATAAATTTTATTGTAACAGTACTTGGATCGTTTCCATAACAATTGTAACACTTCCAATCTCCCGAGCTGCTAAATCCAATTATTGCAGAGCCTTTTTCCAGCTTTATTGGAATAGTGTCTTTTTCTAGTTTCATTCTATTTACATCCTCAACAAACTTGTTAAAAGATTTTTGATACTCAGATTCTGGGTCAAAGACAGCTGCGTATATTTTACCTCCGCCTCTTATGAAAGCTATTGCAGCTATTACTGCAATTATTGTTAATATCAATGCCTTTAAAACCAAACCTTTCTTGTTTTTTAGCATTATTTAGTTTATTTTCAAACCAATCCTCTCATTTGGTCACATTCTTCTTTTGTTGTTGGAATTGTTGGAGGAGGATTGCATCCCCTGTTTTCTCTCTTTCCAGCGTCGCATGGGCAATCATCAAATGCGTCTGCAATACCGTCCCCATCAAAATCTCTTGTTGATAATTGCAACCTGTCTGTCTCTTTGCCTCCTCCCCTAAGCAAGTCTGTTTGAATTGCTGCTATAATTATAAACATTAAAGCTGCCAATACAAATGCAATTATTATCATTGGCATTGCTTCTACGGATTTTTTGTTTTTCATCTATAAAACCTCCTTTATAATATTCTTCCTTTGAAAAAATTTTAATAATTTGATGTTAGCAAGGATTATATTTACTTTTTATGTTATCTAAACAATCATCATCTAAACTTGGTCCAGTAGGCCGGTCGCAATTATTATTTTTATCATCGTAAATCTTAATAGTGCAAAAATAATGTTTGCTGTTTTGATATGTCTTAAATATAAAATCTGCTTCCGAGGTATCTAATAATTTCATTCCTGGTACAGGTTTAAATATATTATCACAGACCGGTGGTGGAGATTGTATGCAGCTATAAAAATTAGTTACTTCCTGCTTACCAAATATGATGCAAGGGTTTAAACCATTAACACTAAATCTTCTTGATTTAGGCAAACCGCCGCCAATAGGTTTTTTATCAGGAGCTATAAGTATATCATCTCCTGTTTGTGAAACCCCTACTTCATCCTGCCTTAAATAAACACCAAAACCTTTCTGAGGCATTGTGCTGACATCTATCAAACAATCTTGTTGGGTTTTTTGGGCATTATCAATATCACTAAACAGTCCATCTAAAAAAGGCTTTAAATCTGGAGGAATTAGCGAGCCTTCAAATTCTGGCGGTAAATCTTCCGGTAATGCGCCTAATCCAAAATAAATGGCTGCATCTCTTCCTTTTTCCAATAGTTGCTGTGGAAAAAATAATACAGCTATTACAACCAATACTATTAATATGCCAATTGCCCATCCAATTGCATGGCTCCAGCCAATGCCTCTTTTTTTCATTTTAATACACTACCCAAATGAAGAGCTATCAATTTCCCAAAATCCCAATATATGTATGAGATAGCTAATAAGGCTATCAGCAGTATAATTATCCAAAGAATAATGCTTCTTCCAATGTCTGATTTTTTGTAAAGCTTCATCTTAATTTATCTTAATTTGTAGCGCATTTAAATTCTTCTGCTTGGTCTAATGAAGATATTAATATGAAATTGGGTTTAACTTTTAAACCAGGTGTAAGTTTTTCAGAATATACCTCTGCAAGAAGGTCAAATCCTATTTTATCTAAACCCATTACAAGTAACGAACGGCTGGGATTAATACCAAATAAGTCTAAAATTTTGCATGAAAATTTAGCACATTTCTTAGGTGGGCTAAAAAAGGAAATTGCATACTCTGTTCCAGAAGGATAGTCTACCTCTCCTTTTTGTATGCCTGTATCTTTAGAAGTTGTTCCAACATAGGCATCACCTCCTAATCGCCCATATCTTGTAATATAATCAGCGTAAGAATATATGTTTTCCTTTTTTACATGACAAATCTGATCATATGCAGGACAGTTCCATTTTGTATAGACCTCCTTAAATTCTGAAGGCTTGTTTATAGTATCTCCGCTTACATCTTTACTGACATCACACCAACCGCCTTTATTTTCACATTCATTTAGAGCATCAACACAACACCATTCCTTTTGACCTGCAGTATTTCTTACTTTACCAGGCACTGTAGCACCAACATCTTTCTTAACCCCTGTTAAGCCAACAAATTTTATTCCTAAGTCTAATTCGCAATTCTGGTCTGCTACCCAAGTGCCTCCTGAGTTTGTACATTTATCGCTGGAATCGACAGCAAAAAAAACTTTATTATTCATTTTACCGGGTAATGAGAATAGGTTGAGATCCTTAATTTCACTCTTTGGCTCAAAAACATAACACATAAAACACCCATCGCTTTCATAAGTCATTTGGGTAAAAGTATTTGGGTAAGAGCCTTCCAACCACATATACCAGCAGTTTTTTATCATGTCCATTATCTCTGCTTCTGCTGCCTCTGCTTCTGTTTGGAATGCTCTTTTATTGAGTAATTCCATATATTCTTCAGTGGGTATTTCTTCAGAGCCTGCTTTATATATTGTGCTGCATATTCTAGGGCTTGATAGCACCTTTGTTTGCTTTTCTACAATTCCTAATTTAATTTCATTTGAGATCCTGCATACATCCATTTTTACCTTTTCGTCAGCTCCTTTTGAAGCACCTTTTAATGCTGCAAGGATAATTCCAGCTGCAAGCAGTAAGAGAATTATTTTTATTACAAACCCAAATCCCCCTCCTTCAAATGCTTTTTTGTTTCGCTCCAGCATTTTTAAACCATTAAATTGCATGCTTATACAGCAACAATCTCATCAATCATCATTTTTATAGCCATCAAAAATAAAATCCCCCCTAGTATTATGAGCAGGATTTTAATAATTTCTGATGGCACTAAACCAGATTTGTTTTTTTGCGGCATTTTATTTGATTTGGATACAGCAAATATCGCCGCTAGTGGGGCAATTAACATTTGGTATTTCTCTATAGTTCTTTTTACACACTTCTCCTGTTTGTAGTGGTGCTTCACAACTCCCTCCTCTTGACCTACAATCTTCTAAAGTCAGTGCACTTCTTCTTGATTCTTGGTTAAAAATATACCCAACAACAACAAGAATAACAAGCCCTAATACAAGTGAAATTACTAGAGCAATAGACATTGCAGACTTTTTTCTACTCATAGCTATTATAATTTTTGCAGAATATATAAATATTTGTATAGTAAATTTCCTTACTTTTCCTTATTTAACTTTGCGGCAAGTGATCTTTCGTGACCACCAAAATAGCCTAAAATCATAGATTCTCTGTCCCACTTATTGTATGCCGGATCCATCCACGTATTAGCTTCCATGGTTGAAGCTTCCAATATATCTTCATCAGATGGTTGAACATCAAGAAGAACAGCAAAAAATTGGTTTGCTATTTTGTTCATAACAACTAATCTTTCAATTAAATCTTCCTTGTCATCAGCTCCATAAAAAAAGGCTTCAATAATTTGGTTTCTTAAATAGGTAGCTTCATCTCTTCCCTTCTGCTCTGGGTCTTTTATTGCATCATAATTTAATTGTAAAGCATTTCTATATACTTCTGCAAGCTTTTCTATACTAAATTGCATATGATCTGGTGTAGGTGTTGGTCTTATAGGTGTTGGAGTAGGAGTAACAGTTGGTATTGGTGTTGGAGTTTCGTATACCCTAAGTCCTAAATTACCCTTTACTTTAGATGATTGGACAGGGTTTTTTTCAGGTGGAAGGTTTCCAGAGCTGTTGGGAGAAGCTAGTACATTATAACCTAAAACACCTGCAACTGCAAATGCAGCTAATCCTCCACCAATTAATATTGTGTATAGCTTGCTCCAACCCCCTTCACCTTTAAAAATTCCCCCCATATCAGAAATGTCAGCTCCATTAACTTTATGTTCTAAAGGGCTAGAAGAGATACCTGAAAATGGAGCAGGCTGAAAACCTCCGTATAAGGGATTATTATCCATACTATGCTTAACATACCACGGTCTTTCGTACATTCTGGAATTTGGCATCTAAATCACAGTATGCTTATTATACTTTACTGTATTTAAATCTTTCGATTTTGTGTAA
>CAZBGH010000059.1:0-9355 GCA_964491335.1 uncultured Methanosarcinales archaeon
CTATCTCCTTTGGAATTCTTACAGCCAAAGAATTTCCGGTCTTCGTAATCTTAGTCTTTTTTCCAATACCCCAAATACCTTTGCGCTTAGCTATGCCCTCAATTTTTCTTGTGGTTTCTGCATCAGTAAATGTCTCCTTGCATTTGCTGCAAATCTCAGCAGGAAATTCTCCTAAAAAAACCCCAAACATATATTCCTTTATTTTGCCTTTCTTTAAGGTACCTTTCTCGCATATAGGGCATTTCATCTGAATCACCTTGGTTTAACAGTTACAACATAATGCACATCTTTAATTTTTTTGTACACTACGCAAAAATATTTGTAATGCGATAATATTTTGTTGGGCTTTTGCAGCTCTTTAGAGCCTCTTTGAATTCCTTCTTCAGCTTCTTTTTCTGTTACGCCTCTGGCAATCATTTGCTCCCTGGCGTGCTTGCTGTATTTTACTATCAAAAATAACACCTGTAATCACTGTAAGTACTGGTAATATTTAAGCGTTTTGGTTTAATTAAACTTATATCCAAAAATCGAAAAATTTAAATATTATAATAAATTGTTCAATATATTATAATTAAGAGATGGTGGCATGGATAAAAGAAATTTTAAATTCTCTCTGATGGTTTCTTAGTTGATTGCATGAAGTGTGATAAATGTGGCGACATCTTATTCACTAAAGAGCAAACTCAAATTCTAATCAAGCTTAGAGAAGCAAATAAGAATATTGAAGGTAAAAGGAAAATCGTCAAGGTAGGGTCTTCTATAGCAGCCTTGCTTCCTAAAAGAGTTGAAGATTATGGAATAAAGGAAGGCGTGGTTGATGATGTTAAAGTATTGAGCCAAAAATCGTTGCAGATTAAGTTTAGTAAAGAGATAATTTAATCACTGCATGCATTTAAAATGGAAACTCTAACTAAAAAATCAACTGAAAATAAAAGAACTTTATGAAAAATACTCTTTATTAATAACAAAAGATTTGGTTGATCATTTTATTATTTTATTCTATCAATTCTTCAATCTCCTTTATTTTTTTAGGATTCAAACTAACTTCCAATCCATAATGCGTTGGCTTTGATAAAAGAATCTGTTCTTTAAGGAGTTCTTCTATGGCTTTTTTAACCTCTCTTGAAGCTTTTAATTCATTAGATAGTCCTTTTGGAAGATTGTTGATATTGGTATGCTTATGCATCCACATTCTTTTTCTGTATAATTTCCTAACGATAAACCTTTTTATAATTAATTTTTCATCCATAAATAACTCTAAAAAGGAGCACTCATATTTATAATTTTCTTTTCATAAACTATAGATATTAAAACAGAAATATTTAAATACCAGTATGCTTACATACTTATACACAATGGAAGAAGAAAAAAGCGTATTTGTAGAATATTTTGGAGATTACCCCCTAATTAGAGTGTTGGACTTTTTGATAGGGGGTAGAGACATGGACTATAGCATGACAGAGATAGCTAAAAACTCAGGAGTTGGCTGGACAGCTTTCTCAGATATATGGCCTCAATTAACTAATAAAGAAATTGTAGTATTCACAAGAAAGATAGGAAATGCTAAACTTTTCAGATTAAACACTAAAAACTCCTGGGTAAAAGAACTAATAAGAATGGATAAGGTTATGACAAAATTAGAAACGGAAAAATTACTTTCTAAAGAGGTTGAGGTCTAATACAGGATAAGGGGGCAAAAAGAATCGAGAGATTCTATTTGGATGTTAGGAAAATTGTTGGCTAAATGAAATAATTATGCAACAAAGCAAGAAAAACAACCAGATGAGATTATCACCATTTACTAGTTACGAAAGAGAATGATTTATATAGTAGACATGTTTACCATCTTAAATTCAATAATAAATTATAATAACTTATTTTCGAGGAATAAAAAATGGCAGAAGAAGATATTCTTAAAAGAGCAGATAGAGTGTTGGGAGTAGCATCATCTCAAGCAACAAGAAGGGAACTTCCTGCTGGGGATATAGAGGAGGTAGTAAGAAGTTTACAAGGAAGTTTAGAAGCAAGGGATGCACCTTTTCTTGTGCGTATAGTCTATGATATTACACTGAGTATGGAACGGTATATAGATGTAGTTAAGCAGAATATTAAGGCTGTTGGAGAGGAATTGCTTGAGAAAGAGAAGGGAACACATTTATCAGTATGGGGTATTGGAGACCATTGGGAGGGAACCTTATTACAAACTAATAATTATACTACATCTCAAGAAGAATTTAGTAAGCAAATAGGGGGTATACATAGATTTGATGGTGTTGACGATGCGGAAGCATATGAGTGTGCTTTTAAAAGACTTGCAGTTGCTGCTTATGATGATAAGAAAAACTATCCTGGAAGTAAAATTGCTACTATATTCATTGGGGACTCGCTACCTCATCGGATGAAAGGACAAATATTTTCAGATAATGGTTGTCCAGATGGTGTTGATTACAAACAAGAGCTATTAAAATTAACATCAACTACAGATTTGTTTTATTTTATTGGATGTAGCGATCGTTCTATGGCAACAAGTCTTCAAGAATCCCTTATTAATGCAGATGATCCTAATCAGAAGTTTATCCACCTTGGTAAAATGGTGGAAGACGTACCTCCACTGCTAATAGCAGCAATAAAGCTTATGAGAAATCCTGTATCTGTTCAGGATTATTTAAGACAACTACCGCCAGGACAAGGAGGTAGGATAGCTGGGTATTTAGCCCTTCCTCCTCCTAGTCAAAAATAATAACCACTATTCAATAACGAAATATTTATATATCAGTAAAGATTTCCTTGCTTCAAATTCATTAATGGAGGTATGAAAAATGGAAAGTATTGAAGATCGAGTAAGAAGATTGTTAGGAACGGGAACATCAGGACAAAAGGCACTTAATGATGCTATTAGTCCTAAATCACAAACGGATGCGGAATTTTATGTACTCGCAATAATTGATGTTACAGGAAGTATGAATAAGCATATAGATGCAGTTTACGAAAAGGTTAAAGAAGTCGGCAAAGAATTGTTTATTAATGAGCAGGGAATAAATATGGCATTATGGGGTGTTGGTGATCATGGTGAATATTTTGGCCCTGAAGAGTTTATGCGAGCTCACACTTTTAAAAGTGGAATGTATTTACAAAGTAACATTTTTACTTCAGATACTAACTCACTTGAAACTGCAATAGGGAATTTAGAACGAACCAGTGGAGGCGATATTCCTGAAGCATATGAATGCGCACTTAAAGCGGCTGGAGAAGACATTTATCGTCTTAAGAATGAAAAGCCAGGAAGTAATTTTGCAACAGTTTTGATTATAGACTCCATACCACATGGAATGAATCAAACTATATATACTGACAGAGGTTGTCCAGATGGTGTTGATTACAAAAAATCACTATTAGATTTAAGTTTGGTTTCGAATTACTTCTGGGTTGTTGGATGCAGCGAAGACAAAGATATGATAGAACTTCAAAAGCAGTTAATAAACCCACAAGACCCACACCAGAAATTTATTCAACTAGGTGATATGTCAAAAGATTTACATTATCTAATAATAGCTGGGGTAAAACAAATGAGAAATCCCCAATCTGCACTGGACTATTTAAAAGCACTTCCAGCGGATACAAGTAAAAGAGTGAGTGAGTATCTTTCTCTTCCTCCCCCAACACAAAAATAAAAAAGATAATTGAACTTAAGGAGTTAATATGCCAGTAAAAGATAACCCATTAATGTATCTCCCTTTAGGACAGACTGAGCTTGAGTCCATGCTAGCTTCTCTCCCAGCAAGTTTTAAATTTGGAGATGATTCTGATTTTAAATTCGAAAACGATGATAAGTTAAACGCTTTTAAGGAGACACTGAAATATTGGCATAGAGTAATGAGTAGGGTAGTTCACCCCGATGTGCACCTTGGACGTAGGGCTCACCTAGAAGGTGTAATATTAGATGCTATTAAAGTGCTTGAGGAAACGTTAAAGAGAACGCTTGATGAGGTCCCCATATATGGTGATAACGCTCTCCACAGTTCAATTGTCAAAGATTTTAATGATGGAATGGCAGTTTACTTAGACGAAGTGGCTGAGAGCGCAGCAGAACAATCTAGAAAAAGATATGCTGGCAAATTGTTTGGTTTGTACAACAGTGCTTACCAAAAAATACAAGGTGCAACAAAAGAACAAATTGAAGGCTGGATAAACGAAATTAACGGAAGAAACCCATACACAGAACTTCTTAGAGGTGCTCTAAATCAAATTGAAATCCTACGAAAAGATAAAACAAGCCTAGAAGCTAGGCTTAAAGCGGTATCTGATAGCGCAATTGGAGGTCTTGATGTATCAGCAGATTACGCTGCAAAAATAGCAGAATGGGAAGAGAAAAAGCAAAAACTAGAAGATAGAATTACGGTAGCAGAAAGAGTAGCGGAAGATTACAAAGCGTTATCTCAAAAGGCAGCAAACGACTATGAAGAGAGGTTGAAAGCTGTAAGAACAGAAGCGGATGGGTATAAGGCAGAAAGAGATGAATATATAGCACAAAACAATGAGTTAGAATCAAAGGTTAAAGGATTAGAAGAAAGAGGTAAGGTTGCTGGAATACCAACTCCTACAGTGGCAACAGGAGCTGTAACAGTTGGTACTTCAACAATTTCTAGTAAGTATGGGGGAATGAGTCCTGACACAATTTCAAAAGAAGCCGTAAATTTATTGTTAGGAGGAAAAGCTCCAGATGCTATTCCTCTTTTTCAGAAACTTATAAATCTTAACCCTGATAGTGTAGAGCCTTATGTGAATTTGGGAGCGATACACAGGGATTTATGGCACCAAACAAGAAACCCAACCCAGAGGGATAAAGCAATTGAATATCTTGAGCAAGCACAAGCATTAAGCGCGTCTAATCCAAGCAGTCTACAGTATCGATTTATCTTGTCTAATCTAGAGACATTAAAAAAATAAAAATGATTAAAAGAATTCTTGCTTTTAACTTAAATTAAAACTTTAGTCCATGTCCGATTTTAATTTACTACTCTATAATGGTTATAAAACGAAAGATTTATATACTACGTATGCTTTCCATCAAAATTGAACCTCAAAAATTCAAAATAATCATTAGTTATTACTAATAAATGACTATAAAATCAAAAGGTTTATATATAAGTTATGTTTTACCATTGTATAATAACAAAAAACTAAAATTTAACGGAGGGAATTAAAATGATCGAATTTAGTGCGTTGCCAGAATTGCATTTAAGTGTTAGAAGATTGCAGGATGCCTACAACACATTAGTTAAGGGTATAACAGAATTTGATTCGGGTACAGACCCAAATCCTACTTTAGATGATGCAATTACGAAAGCAGAGCCATATTTTGAACATCCTAGAATAGAAGGTGATAGAAGGGATAGTAGTAATTCTTCTGTAGCTGAAATGATTTTAAGTGCGGCTGAAGCTTTTAAAAGATTATATAGCTATGAGACAGAGCCAAAAGAAGATGACCTACAAATGGCTAAAAACGAGTTTGATAGGTTAAATGCTATTCGTGGATATTTTAATAGCAATGAACCGCTAAGAAATGTTGTAGGTGAGATTAGATTGGCTATTGCCCAGAGAATAGGCTTAGATGGTTCTATTGATTCGGTTGTAGCTGATATTAGTCCGGCTGGCGGAAGACAAAGTTATGTTGCAGGAAAAGTAGCTGCAAATCGAGGCGTAACAATGGAAGCATTGAACCGATTCAGAGCTGCATACGAAGCTGATCCTAATAATGCTACACGTAGAGATGCATATATTAAAGCAATTGAAGCGAGAACAGCTGAAGTAAACAGCATAGGCATAAATACGTATGCTACAGTGTTACCAGCTATAACAGCTGACTTTCAGAAAGGTGTGGATAGATTCAGTCATGGGTATGATACCTTTCATCCTAGTGGTGTTAACGAAAGCGCAAGAGCTATATTTACTAATATAGCCGATACATTGTTGGTAGCAACACCAGCAACACCACTAACCGCAGAACAGCAAAATATGAAAGTAGAAGCCCTTAAGTACTTAGCCAGAATTGCAGGATCTCAAAGGGATTTTAATAACGCGTTAGCGCGCTTAAACGAGGCATTAGCAATTAAAGAAGTAAAGGAAGTTTACCAACTTCAAGCCCAATATGTTAAGGAAATGAGGCGTTAATCGCTTCATACATTTTTTATTTTTTTGTTTTAAGCATTTATGCAAACACTCTACTGATAAATTCATTTTTTTCGTAGAGCGTCATTTCAAGATTTAAAATAGCTTTATCAGTATCTATAAGCTCTTTAATCTTTGAAATTGCCTCATTAATTTTAGCGATAATATCAACAAATACGCTTTTGGCTGGCTTTTTTTCAATATTGAGCATATCAACAGCCTCATTTAAGATTTTTTCAATTTCTATTAACAAATTTTGTCTTTTTATGTGATCAGCTAAAATTGAGGTATTTAAGTAATCCTCAACTTTTTGTGCTTCAGTTACTGTACGTGCCTTCTTTCTTAACTCCTCCCAAACACTAATATGTTCTGGTTCTCCAAACTTATTTTTAAGTAACTCTATTACTCTGGCATCAGTAGTTCCTCTAATTTTTCTTAGCCACTGTGCAATTGTTCTCAACAATATTCTATTACTTTTTATTACATCACTTATTTTCTTATCCCTCTCTTCTCTATCTTTAAAAGCTCTAATGACTTCTTTAAGCTTTGGAAGAAGTATGTCCCTTATTCTTAAGAAACGATCAGTTGGTAAAAATCTTCTATCTCTTAAGAAAACCTCTATATAACTTTTTATTCTTTCAAGATACCTTCTTAATTTTTCATCTTCATCAAGATTTTTAATATCTGCATCCCTTATCTTTCCCAATTCTTCCCTTTCCCTTTTTGTAGCCCCTAATAACTTTTCTTCCTCTCGTTTTTCTTCCTCTCTAGCTCTTCTCTCTTCCTTTTCTTCTATCTCTTCAGGTGTGCGTGGTCTTCCTCCACCAAACAAACCTCCAAATCCTCTTCCTGGTTCTTCTTCTTTCCCTCCCCCACCTCCCCAGTACTGGCTGAGGAATCTAGGCAGACCATAAACTAATGATATAAAGAAAAGCAAGTTAGCAATAGCTATTGCAATAGAGCCATATTTAGTCTGGCTAAAGATAGTAAACACTTCTGGAAAAAGAAAATTAATAAAAACAAATCCCAATAAATATGCTATCCAAAATGCCGGTCCCCATGCTCCTTCGCCTTTAAACAGCCTTACCATCATCACAAAGAAGAGTATGGCGAATATAGCTCCGGCAATTGGTCCAATCCTGTCTCCTAATCTAAATCCAATTTTAGAAGTCCATATAGCAAGCCCAATTGCAAGCGTTGCTCCAAAGGCAATAATAACTGCTGTGCCGCCTCTTCCCTTAAAATATCCGCTTAAGGCAAATTGTACAACGCCTATAAAAAAGAGGAAATAGAAAAGTGCATCAATAAAATTAGGGGCTTTATTATAGGTTTCAGACAAATTAATGCCAGCAAATGGCTGAAAGATGTTGTCTAAAAAATTGCCTGCACCAGTCTCATGTTGTGAAGCAAAAACAACACTTGCTAAACTCATCAAAAGTGTAAAAGAAATTAATAATAAAAATGTCTTTTTATTGCCCATGTTTAGCACCATAACTATCTAATCTCATTCTTCTAAATACTTGTTTATAAACATTTCCATAGACTTTTGCGTTTTTGCCGAATTTGGACTATCAGATGGAAGTGAAAAACTACTAATAAGAATGCAGCAACCACTTCCACAAAGGTATGAATTTTATTTTCTTTTATTATGCGTTTTAGATACCTATTGTCAATGCCTTCCAATTCAAATATCCTGCTGGAAATGATAATTATTTTTTTGAAATCTTTAATTAATTTATTGCTAGATTTTATCAATTTAAATTTAATCTAGGGTTATTTTCTCTGAGAATCTCAATAATTCTTTCCTCATTGGACTCATAGCCGGGAAACTCCAAGCTAAAGCCCTCCCTTTCCGGATCCTTAATCAGTCTTGCAGATATCATTTTTTATTGAAATAATTAGCAACATTTAAATATCCAATATTGCAGGATAAGCATATTCAATTAAAAAAGGTGATAAAAAATGTTCAGAAGCAAAAAAGGCATTTTCTCTTTGTTTGCTGATATGCATCCAGGATTAATGTTTATTATAGGATTGATAATAGGCGCAGTTGTTGTATACTTTTTGGTAAAAAAAGGGATTATACCAACAAATCTGCTTCCGATTTAATCATCTTAATATAAAGGAGGTAAAAAATGAACAAAAAAGCTTTGTTTACAACGCATCCAGGCCTATTTTTCCTTGTAGGATTATTAATTGGTGCAGCTTTAATGTATTTTCTATTAGCAAAAGGATTAGTGCCTTAATCAGCTCTTATAAGTAAACAAAAAAGGTGATATAAAAAATGTTTGCGAGCAAAAAAGGCTTTGTTATGAGCCCGGGAGATTTCATAAAGGGCATAGTGATTGGATTTGTATTAGGCGCAGTTGTTGTTTATCTAGGCTCGAAAGGAATAATACCAATACCTTTCTTGAAATAAATGAAACTTCCTAAAGTAACTGATAAGCCTGGCTCAAGCGGTTTTGGCATAGCAAATATCTTGGGCTTGATTTTCTTAATTATTGGAATTATGCTTATAGTTGTTTTGGTAGAAATTGATTTACCCATAGATTTAAGCGGCATAGAAACAATACTAGAGTATGGGGCAGCAATTGGAAGCATTCTAGGAGGGATAGCAATGCTTTTCAAGAAACATGAATCAGTTCCAGAAATAAAGATAAAATAGAAAATTTATGTACTAATTTATTCCTTTATCTCAACTTTCGTGCTTATGCTCTGCCCTGGCATTCCTTTCTCAAAAATAACTCTTACAGCGCCTTTGGTTCCATGCGCACTTGCCACTTTTCCATTGATTTCCTTGCCAGCAGGGCTTTTCCATACTACTTGCTTGCCTACTAATTCAGAGGCCTTGTCCCTCTTGGAAATATTATCAATGTAAACAATCATATGGTGCATTGTCTGCGTTTTCCTGCCTCTCCTGAAATTCTTAATGACTCCTTCCATAAGGCGATGGAAAGGCAATTAATTTAAAAAGATTCCGATTTGCTCAATAAAAAACATTCAATAAACAAATAATAAAATTAATAAGAGGAAAATTTTTCGATTACGGAGACATTAAGAAAAATTTTCCTATTATTAATTTAATTTTATAAGATAAAACTAAATTCAATGTAGCAAGCCTATAAAATGCAGGAAAAAACCCTTCTAAAGATAGCATTAATTACCTCTTTACTTGGATTATTAATTC
>CAZBGH010000060.1:0-9328 GCA_964491335.1 uncultured Methanosarcinales archaeon
GATGTCTATCATATTCGAGGAATACTTTTTCTAATTTCTTATCATGCTGCGCTAACGCTCTTGCAATCACAAGCCGTGAAGCCTCTGCTTGTGACATATAACCGCCACCTTTCACATTTACTTCTATATTGACATTGGATGCTATATTTCCTGCAAGAAGCAATGGCTCCATTATTTTCATTTTTGGTGTGCTTTGATTTAAAACATCTAAGTTAACATGATTGATTCTTACAACACCTTTGCCTTGCCTTAATGTAGCTATTGCAATTGAACTTTTTCTTTTTCCAGATACATGTATTAAATATCCTGTTTTCACTTCTTACCGCCTAGATGCTTACAAAGCTCTTGCACTATAACAAATTTTGATGATAGATTATCTGAGCTTGATTCAAGTTTTTCTAATTGCTGATTTGTAAATTTTTCAGGAACACCTATATAGCACCTTATCTTTTCAAAGGCCATTCTTCCTTTGTATTCCTTG
Organism: uncultured Methanosarcinales archaeon; assembly: GCA_964491335.1. Taxonomy (GTDB): domain Archaea; phylum Nanobdellota; class Nanobdellia; order Woesearchaeales; family JACPIF01; genus JACPIF01. The sequence goes on from CAZBGH010000060.1 coordinate 482, forward strand.
TATGGAAGCATTCCCCTTATTACTCTTCTGACAAATAGATCTGATCTTCTTGCGATATAAGGGCCTCTGAAAGGACCTCCTAATTTTCTTTTTCTTCTGTATTTTGCAAAAACGCTTTCTCTACTCCCAGAGATTACTGCTTGCCCACAATTAACAATATCTACACTATTACCTAAAAGCGCTTTCTTTGCTGCTACTGATGCAAGCCTGCCTAAAACTAAGTTTTTTGCGTCTATAATCATGTTAGTTTACCCAATAATCCTCACTTTCTTTCCTTTTAAAGGCTCTTTCATTAGATCCTTTATTGTAATTGCTTTTGAGTTGGCCTCTCTGATTTTTTCAATTGCGCTTCCTGAAAAATGAAAGGCTGCTATTGTCAATTTATGGCTTAAGAGCCCTGTACCTAAAACTTTACCAGGGACTATAATAGTATCGTTTTCTTTAGTAAATCTATTTATCCTTGAAAGGTTCACTATCCTTCTCTGTCTTGTTGGTTTTTCTAGGTCATCTGCTACTCTTTTCCATAATTTAATGTTCTGCTCACTACCTGTTTTTCTTAGATATTTTATCAAGTTCTGCAATATTGGATTTGTAGGACCTGTTCTTACTGCCATTTTAATTGCAATTTGTTGCTATTTTATTTTGTATACAAATTATTATAATTAAAGTAAAATTTTTTGATTTGGTTACGAATGATATTATTCGTAGTCTAAATTATGATGCGGGGGACGTGATTCGAACACGCGCACCCACTAAGGGACCAGCCCCTCAAGCTTACGCTCCATTTCTTTACAAAAATGAATTAGCGCATTTGGTCTATAATCAAGGCATGTTTTAACCATGATACTTTTGACCAGGCTCTGCCACCCCCGCATATTGACAGCTAAGCCTTTTTGATATTTTCAATAAATTCTTCAATGTGGCCCTCAAAGAGATTTAATGCCTCTGTCAACATCTCTATATAATCCAGCTGTCCAAAACTTTCAACATGGATGATGAACTCTGTATCTTTCTCTAAAATATTGACTTTTCCTTTTGTCATTAAATCAAAATCATCAAGCAAATCGTATTTGTGTAGATTTTCTTTTATAACTGATAGCTTGTTGTTTTTTAGCTCAAATAACTGTGGATACTTTGCTACAAGTTCTGCTGCATTATCTGGCTCACTTGTTATTTCTATTGAAGGCTTATATCTGTAGTGCATATGGCCTGGGCTCCATTTCGCATGCTCCTTGCCTTTTCCTAAGTTTGCTGTAGCCTCTATTTCCAAAAGCTGCCCTTTCAATAATTTTACAATAGGTATTTTTTGATAAACTGGCTTGACCTTTACATCTTTTGTTTTTATTTCTGAGCTATAAACAGTGCATGGACCTTTTGCTCTCAAGATTAATTTTAATGTACATCTTGCACATCCCTTTCCCTCACATTTGCATTTTTCTGGGATGGTGTAAGATTTTAAATCTGTCCTTAAAGGCACTAAACCAAGTCTATGAGCTATTATCTCATCGTATAGAACTGATGAATTTTTTCTTAATTCTATATCCTCAATACTCATGACTGGAACCTCTTCTATAATATACCTTCTTAACATATTCACAAATGCTGGATAGGCATCTTTCAATGAAAATGTAACTTTATCTTTTTCCTTGCTTTTTTCTATTAGTCTTACTTCCATCTAAACCCTCCTTCCTCTTCTGCCTCCCTTTTTCCTACAGGAATCATGTGGTATAGGTGTTACATCTTCAATTATGCCGATTCTTAAACCCATTCTTGATAAAGCTCGGATTGCTGCTTGAGCTCCAGGACCAGGGTTTTGAGGGCCATTATGGCCGCCTGGAGCTTTAATCTTAACATGAGCTCCGGTTATACCCTTTTCAATTGCGAGTTCTGCTGCCTTCTTTGCAGCTATCATAGCTGCAGTTGGTGAGCTCTCTAATCTGTCTGCCTTAACTACCATGCCTCCAGAAGCTTTTGAGATTGTTTCTGAACCAGTTATATCTGTTATATGAATTATTGTATTGTTATAACTAGAATAGATATGCGCTATCCCCCACCTGATACTATCTCCTTTCGGCATTTTTTAGATTATTGTTTTATGGTACTGCTGTTTTTACTTCTGTCTTAGTCTCAATCTTTTCTCCACTTATAGATAATCTTTTCGGATGACTGGCATCATATAATGGTGAGTTATCTGCAAAATTAATTTTGTCTTGCTCGTCAACCTTTACTAGGTATGATGGAGAAGTAATTTTCTGCTCTTTAATTTTTATGTGTTTATGAGTTATAAACTGTCTTGCTTCTTTAATAGATCTTGAAAATCTTTTTCTGTAAACTATCGTCTGTAGCCTTCTTTCAAGTATATCTTTTAGTGTTAAGCTTAAAACTTCGTCCAATTTTGAGTTTGGATTTAATAGCCCTATTTTCTGAAGTTTTTTCAATAACTGGGGTCTCTCTTTTTCAGATTCTTTTGAAGACATGGCATTAAGATGTTTTGCTTGTTGAGCAAAATTTTTCAGTTTTGAGTACATTTTCCATATTTCTTTCTTATTCTTTAGGCCATAATCTTTTAAAATATTTTTTTCTTCGTCAATTCTTAACTTCTGCCAAGGATGCTGAGGCCCCCTGTACTTTTTCCTTTGTTTTCTTGGATCTCCCATTTTAATTATTTACCAGTCTTAGCCCCTGTCCTTTTCTTGACACCCATAACTTTACCCTTATTTTTCCTGAAGTTTGATTTTGTCCTTTGACCTCTGGCAGGCAAACCTAGAATATGCCTGACTCCTTTATAAGATTTAATCTTCTTCATTATTTTTATATCATTATCTTGTGTAAAAGATAAATCTGAGCCTATAAGATGGAAATCCTTGCCTGTAGCAAAATCTTTCCTTCTGTTTAAGATCCAAGAAGGTGCCCTATATTCCATTGGAGATTTTAGAACATCCTCAATTCTTTTAATTTCTGAGTCTGTGAGTAAGCCTGTTTTCTTTTTCCTCTCAATACCTGCAGCATGTATCACAAAGTTAGAGAACATATAGCTAATACCTTTAATTTTTGTCAATGAATGATAAATAGGTTTAGCTCCATCTAAGTCTGTAGTAGCAATTCTCACTAAATACCTTAGTTCTTCAGTTTTATCCATTTTAATTGATTTGAATATTATTTAATTTATATTTTTGTACTTATTTTGTAGTTTTTTAGTATTTTGATTTTATCTTTTTACATTACTTTAATTTGCAATTTTTGTTCATTTTATTTTTGCATATTATTTTTATGATATTGATTCTTCTAATTTGATATTTTTACAATTTGCAACATTTGTGTATTTTGTCTACCTGTCGGCTTCATTAATGTTACATCACTGATTAGCCGACTAATGGCACAGCCTTCGTAGAAGGCGTCGTAATGCAAATTATATTATTATCTTCATATAGGTGGACTAATGGCATACACAAAGTCACACGTTTGCGGGTTATTACAATTTAAATAAATCTTGATGGCTCGTTTGCAAATTTAAGTATCTGTCTAGTCTAAATAATACAAATTATATTTTGTTTTATGCCTATTTATCTATTTTGAATAATTCTTTTAATAACCCGAGAATTAAGGCAGAGATAATAAGATAATTAATCTTATCAAACCCTATGCACACTAAAGTGCTGCTCGATACACGAACTCGGGCTTTAAGTCTTATAAAGGAATATTGGGAGGTTTATAAAGATTGTGGTAGTGGTAAAAAGGATTTGCAAGAAGAGTTAATGATAAGTTAAGTACTTATAATTCATAATCTCTGCTACTTGATTAAAACCATCTCAATTAAAGAGGGAGGTAGTCGGGATTTGAACCCGAACCAAGGGATCCACAGTCCCCTATACTAGCCAAGTTATACTACTACCTCCAATTTATAAACTCACAAGAATAACTAGGTGTTATTTTTGTTAGTTCCTATCTACTTTTGCCAAGAACATACTCACTATCGTTCGTAGGTTTGAGCGAAACTCAAACAGCCCCTAAAAACTTTCTTGGACCAGTATATTGTAAGCTAGAAACTCTTGATTTCTAGCCTATATTAAATAAAACTATTAAAATTTTATAAACCTTACTGCTTTTAAGAAATTTTTTTTCTAAGACTCTGGTGACCTTCTATAATATGAGAAAATAAGTATGGACATGTGAATGCTATAGTATATACTGCCCCAACTAACAATGGCTGGTGAGTGTTATTCAAGTTAATGCTTGCTATAAGCTTATTTGCAAAATTTGCCATATAAATTACATTGATAATTGCCAGACTCGGTATGAATAACCCTGCAATAATATAGTGATGCTTTCCTAAATTATCTATATCTCTAATTAATAAGTCAAAAAGCAAGCCAAATACTAGGCCTAATGTTATTATTATAATATAAAGCAAAAGGTCTCTCAATGCAAAAAGAAATGGAATTAGAACAATGGATATAACCATGTTGCCAAGTATAATAAGAATCAAAGCTATCCAGTAGATAATAGAATCAAGTAAAACTATTTTAGAAGACTTCTTTTCTTTACTTTCAATTATAATTTTATTAACTTTTTCAATTTCATCAGATGTCCATCCTTTATTTTCTAGTCTTTCTATCCAATCCATCATTCACCTCTTAAAGATTATTAACTAACTATTACCTATAATATTGCCAAAAACACTCTGCACATGTCAATACTTCCCTAATAGTTTTGCTGCCAATCTCTTAAAGCTTACTGATGATGGTGCAAGTGGGTATGCGTATGATACTGGATATTTTAGTTTTACTGATTTTCTGATATAAGTATCCTCTGGTACTACCTCAAGTATTTCTTTGCTAAGCATTGTACTAATATTTTCTATAGACATTTCACTGTCATTTCCTTGGTATCGGTTAACTACAATTCCACTTATCTTTTTACGAAGTCCTTCAACTAGAGCTGCTGCCCTTATAGCATCTGTAACTGCAGGAAGTTCGGGGTTTGTTACTATAAGAACCTCATCTGAGGAGCTTAATAATGAAAAGACTTCTTTGTGGAATCCTGCTGGAGAATCCATTATAACTATTTCTGCACTACCATTTAAATTTGAAATGACTGAATCTAAGTTTGAAACTAAATTAACTGTCTGAACAGAGATTGAAGCTGGAATCAAATTTAAGCCAGATGGATGGCGATATATTACCTCACTAATATCCTTTTTACCTGTTAAGACATCATGGACAGTATTTAATTGTGGTGGTATGCCTAGCAAAAGACCTATGTCTGCTGACTTCAGATCTGAGTCAAGTAAAATTACACTGTGGCCAAACTCATTTAATGCAAGTGCCAGATTAATTGCGACTGTTGTCTTACCTGTACCGCCTTTCCCTGAAACTACTGATATGAATTTTGTCATAGTTCCTTTGGATAAAGAAGTTTTTCAATGTAATCTGTAAAGCCCCTGGCTTTTTTATAAAAATTGTATATTGCATCTATATTAATATTCATGCTTATATTTTTCTCATCAAAAAGCGTTATCATACCTACATTCCTCCTAAATTCTCTACTCTTAGTGTATTCTGCTTTCATTATCTTGTGCATCATCATATAGAAATTCACTGCATTTACTATTTCTGGATCTTGGTGATACTTTTCCTTGACTAATTCAGTTTTCTGGATAGGGTTAGCTGGAATTTCTACTATTTTCTTGTTTTTATTTAAATTATCAAGCAGATCATCCATTAAGAATTCATAGCAATTCATAAGTCTTTTAATGATGTGCCTAATCATATCAACTGTTCTAGTGTACTTTAGACTTACATAAACCAGATGGTCTGCCCTTTTCAGCTCTTCACGAGCATTATCCAAGAATTCACTCATTTTTAAATCATGAAAATTATTTTTTTGCATTACTTCAATAGTCACAAAATAAGGTATCTTAAGAACTTTAAAAACATTGTGCCTATTTTGACATAATATTGATTTAATAAGGCTGTTCTGCTTTTCTCAAGCTCTAATTCTATGGTCTAGTTATCTGATCCTTTGAATTCAAGAATGGCAGCTGCCAAATCACCATTATGCTTAGCTATAGCTTGTAAAGCCTCTCCTCTGCTAACATTAGCCTGCTCAGCTACAGTATTTATGTCTTCTTCACTAATCTCAAGCTTAGCTCTCTCAACAGCCTTACCTATAACTTGCCATGTTTCTTGACCCATCATATTGATTTTGCTTACTTGAGGAGACTGTATTACGATTTCCTTATCATTTGTCTTTATGATTACTTCAGTTGATGGTATCTCTATTGGGTTGATACCAAGCTGCCTCATCATTTGCTTCATTTGTTTTTGATTAATGCCTGGAAACATGTTACATCTCTCTATTATTTTAATTGTTCTGTTTATAATAAGTTTACTAATTTAAGTATAGTCAACCAACAAAGTAGTTATGGTTATGCATTATCATGAGTTATACGAATGAGTTAGAAAATAATTATTTATTTCCTAAATTTGTTGTTGACTATTAGGAAGCCACAACTAAAGCTATTTATTTTTGTGGCTCACTGTATTTATTTTGTCTAATCCATAATTAAGGTAATTATCAATAACCTTCGCTAGCCAACTGGGAAAAAAATCTTTTGCAGAATAAATATTTTTCCATAAATACTCTGTATGCTCTTCTGATAACTTAACAGTATTGAGTTGCACTTTGCATAAGAATATAATCATTGTTATATTTTGCTTGTCATCTCTAACAAAGTGGTGAACATCTAATGGAAGTAATATTTCAATGCCAAGATTTACTTCTTCTCTAACTTCACGTTTAAGTCCTTCATAAGGGTCCTCTCCTAATTCAAGTCTTCCGCCTGGAATATCCCACTGGTCTGGTTTATGAGCGTCACCGCTACGCCGTTTTATAAGAAGAATCTTATTATTGTTAATAATAAAAGCTTTGACTGCTACTCTAAAATTACCTGTGTTCAAATTCAAAGTACACACCACTGATGACTATCCTAAACCAAGAAAAGAGTTTCCAAAAATATGCAGAAGAGCTATTATAATAATTACTATTACTATAAGTATTATAATGTGTCCTGGTTTAAAGGTTATCTTACTCTTATACTCATCAAAATATCTGGTTAAGCCTGCTCCAGAACTTGGTAGTCTTATTTTATCATTTGCCATATGAAAGAGGTAATTAACATAAAATTGATTTTATGTTAAATGTAGTTGACATAAAATATATAAATGCTTCGTTACTTGGAAAGAAGGAGCGAGTATATGCCTAAACCTCTATCTTATCTAATAACTCCTTTACATCCTTCCATTTCTCAACTGGGATTCTTATACCTTTATTAGTAGGTCCAGTATAGCTACCAGATTTCTGATATTCTCGGATATCTATACCTAATCTACCTTGAAATTCAGAGATTCTTATAACAATATCTGTACTAGGATTTTTTTCTATTTGACCTATTGTTTGTTCATTATCTGCCATACTACCCTCTTCTAAATATTAAATAATAATAAAGGAATAATCTTTAAAAAATAAGTAGGGTAAGAATAAGCCGCCTTCTGTTAGCATACCATTACTGAGATACTATCTTAGCATTCTACTAAGCGTCTTAATGACTTGCACCTGAAGGGACTCGCCGTTTAAACTTTCCCTGTAAACGAACTCTGCTGGTTACCTCAGCACTTGTGATGAGGTTCAGAAACATAGTTTCGATTTCTCAGTTCTGTTGCCAAAACCTTCGCAAGCCTCATTGCATTTCACAGGAAGTGATCGTTTCTGAGCGGTTGCCATCCATTTCTGAATCCGAATTACTAGCTCGGCAACAATTTTCCAGAGCATTAGAAAACCGTTTAAGGTTTACTAATGATCCTCATGGTGGGCGGACTTTCCTCAGCACCAAAAGGCACCGTCAGCTAAGTACTTACCCTACTACGAGAATAGAGTATATAGAGAAGAGTATTTAAAGATTATGTCATATCACAAAGCTGGGGCATATTAAAAATAGCAATAGTAATGAAAAGATAAAGACTATCTTCTCCTTTTTAGATCCTCTCTTAATAGTTCTAATTGCTTACTATGATTTTCCATCATTGTTTGTTTGATGTCTTCACTAATTGCGATTATAATAATAAAAATAACAAGCATCAGCCATAAGAAAACGGTCTGCAGAAATTGCCAACTTAACTCAGAATTATTATCAACAAATACTTTGTTAATCAGATAAAAACCAACCAGCATAACTAAAATACCAACAACCAACAGGACCCTTTCAAACATGTTTGGCTTTCTATATTTTAGCATATTACCTAATCTTTGGATATGGGTATTTAAATTTGGCGGTATTTTCCGTCTTCTATTAAATAAAATTAAAACGGTATCGAATAACTGGTAATTCAAAGTATACATAAAATTTGTTATACTAAAAAGAAATATCCGAATCTTAGATCTTCTACCTTCTACTAAAGGAGTGTATTTTATGTAACTCTGATAGTGTCAGTAGACTCCCCTGCAAAGTATGAGAGCGTCTCCCATGTTTTTAGTGTCTCACCAGTTCCTGCATTATCATAATAGCGTATTTTGTACTCACCTGGCACTATTGGAGCATTAATAGTCACAGTTCTCGTCGATGTAGATGGCAGTTGTTTTACTGTGCCTTGTCCATACTTGTTCTGTGCAATAGTCTTAGTTACAATACCATTACTGTCCGATGCGGTATCATCAGGATGGTTAGCCTTATGAGTGATTGGGAAATATTGGTCAATGCTAGGTGGCATTTTAGCAAAAGTGATTATATCATCAGTACCTACTGTAATTCCTTGTGGAACAGTGAAAGTAACTTGGAATGATTTTCCAGTA
>CAZBGH010000061.1:0-9240 GCA_964491335.1 uncultured Methanosarcinales archaeon
ATCTTGCTAAGGCAGAGCAGATATTAATTGGAGAGCCTGCAAGAGAGAGCATTCTTAGCAGAAAGTTTGCAGATTTAGAAGAAGACTATGACTATATACTTCTTGATTGCCCTCCTTCATTACGGTTGCTTACACAAAATGCTTTATATTTTGCCAATGAAGCAATTATACCTGTTTCAACTGATGTTCTCGGTTACGATGGTCTAATAAAAATGATACAAGTAATTACAGATTTTAACAAAGTCTTCAGCCATGATATTATGGTTACGAAAATTCTCCCCACTATGTTTGATTCAAGAAATAAAATATGCAAGGAAATGCTTGACAGGATGTATGCAGAATTCTCTTGCTACTTAGTAACTGTTCCAATTAGAGTAAATACAAAACTAAAAGAGGCTCCTAAGGCAAAGGTTTCAATATTTACCTATGATCCAAAATGCTCAGGTGCAGCAGATTACTGGCAGATTGTAAAATTAGTTATCTCTGATGAACCAAAGTATGACGATATTTACTCAGAAGAAGACAGAAAACATGAGATAAGAAAATACTTTGGGTTCAAGAAGATAAAGATAACTGAGCCAGAGCAACAAGTTGTTAATGAAGCTCTTATTACTAGAAAGTTCAGCAAATATGGTTGGACTACTTTCTAAATCTACTTTTATATTTTTATTTACTTATTTTTACTGGGGCTCTCAAAACTTTTATAAATATAGTCTAAATACCAAATTCTATGAGAAAACTATTGCTTGTAATTGTTCTTACACTTTTTTCGGTGTTATATTTTCCTTTTGTTTCTGCAAAAGATGTTGAGGTTAGCCTTTACCTCCTTAATATTGGCAGATTTGATATTGCAACAGGGGCATTTACTGCTGACTTTTATTTGCATTTTAAATGTAAGAGTTATTGTGAGCCTCAGAAATTTGAGTTTGTCAATGGCAGAGCTACTAAGATTGATATAATTGAAGACAAATTAGACTCAAAGTTTTACCGTATAGAAGCGACCCTTCACAGCCCAGCTGATTTAAGGCAATTTCCATTTGACGAGCAGGAGATAAAGATAATACTTGAGGACACAAAAACTACTATTGAAGACTTAGTATATGTGCCCATGCTAGAGGAGAGCGGTGTAGATGATTCTATAGCATTCCCTGGCTGGGATATCAAAGGCTGGAATGCAGAAGCTAAAAACCATTATTACCCTGTTTATAATGAAACTTACTCACAATATATCTTTACTGTTACAATCTCTAGAATACCTCTTAGCTCATTTATTAAAACCTTTTTGCCAGTATTGCTAATTTTGTTGATTGTTCTGTTCAGTCTTCTTCTTGGTACAGCCCACATACCAGAGATATTGGCTATGAGTGGCTCTAGCTTAATAGCTACTGTAATGTTTCATATAAGCATATCCAATCAAATACCCCCTATTGGCTATTTAACATTTGCAGATAAATTTATGATTGTTACCTATATAATAATATTAACAACCTTTGTTATAAATACATTTATGCTTGGCCTTATAGAAAAGAAAAAGATAAAGCTTGCAGATACTATACATAAGTATGCAAAGTACAACATTTTTATCATGGCAGTACTGCTATTTATTATTTTATTTGTGTTTTTCTTATGACCTAAGAAATTTAGACATTAGTATACTTTATACCAAAAGAAACCTATACAATTAACCATTTCTTTGGGTGGTATCTTATGCTTGTTTTAACATTAACCTCATTGCAATGATGCGAATCAGAATCTGGGACTTGTAATGGTTTGCTTATAAAGGCAGCTCTTAACTTTCCTGAATTGCCAAGAACATCTAAAAGAAGCCATTTTTCCTCTTTATGATCTTTGATAGGGATTTCTACTTTAGTTATTTTGTCCATTTTCTTTAACTTTTCCTTCTTTTTCTAATTTATGCATTATCCCACTAATTTGCTGTAAAGGTAGACTTGTTTTAGCATGCAAATCTATTATATCCACTTCTCTAATGCCATTCGCTTTAAAATTTTCGAGAGTCTTAACTATCAGCTGTTTAGCCTCTTCATTGTTAAGTACAGGCTCTTTTTCACGTTTTAGTATTTCAATCTGGTTTTCCAGAAATTCAAGTTTATTTCTTATTGTTTTAGTTAATATCCTTTCTATAACTTTGTTTGGGATTCTTATTTCTCTCTCAAGCAGAGCTATCCCGCTAGCATCATCGTGTACAAATGAGTATTCTTTTACTTCTTGCGTCATTTTTTCAAAACCTTATCCAAATTATCTTTTCTATTTGAAGTAATAACAACAACATTCTCTTTATAATGGTCTTGACTTGGCTGCTCAAATCTAATGAAATCTTGGACCCTCAACTGGATAATTACTTCTTTTTCTCTTTGCTTTATTCCAGGTTCTTCTTGCATCCTAGGTATTAATAATAATCTTATATCTGAAGTAATTATCTCTTTATAATTCTCTCCTAATTTTGACCTTAATTCCTCCAAAAAATCTTCGTTTATTATCTTATTTAAGACTAAACCTTTTGCTAAAATCTGAGTTGTTGATATATCTTTGATATACTTGAAATAGCTCATATTTAGAAATATATTTATAAAACTATTTAAATATTGCCTCTTTAAAGAAGCTATTATCTCAAAAATATGGAATATAAAACAATAGCAAAGAAACAAAAAATACCAGTCCTCGGCATTGGCACATGGGGCATGGGTGGCGGTGTAATGAGAAGTACTTCTAATGACAAGCAGGATCTTCAGGCACTTAAGACAGCACTTAAACTTGGGATCACTCATATTGACACTGCAGAATACTATGGCAATGGCCATGCTGAAGAACTTGTTGGTGAAGCTATCAAAAGGTTTGATAGGAAGAAATTGTTTATCACATCAAAAGTATGGAGTACTCACCTAAGCTATAATGGAGTGATTAAAGCTGCAGAGGGAAGTTTAAGGAGAATGGTATTAAAGTGTATGGACCTATACTTAATACACTGGCCAAATTTTCTGTTTCCTTTAAAGAAAACTATTTCAGCAATGGACTATTTAGTTGATGCAGGTATAACTAGGTTTATTGGAGTTAGTAATTTTTCTGTAAAACAGATGAAAGATGCACAAGAGTATTCAAAACATGGGATTGTTGCTAATCAAGTTGAATATAGTCTAGTTTGTAGGAAACCAGAGCAAGAAGTATTACCTTATTGTCAAGAGAATAATATTATTCTTACTGCTTATACCCCTTTAGCAAAAGGAAAACTTTCTCAATGGGGCTATAATATTGTTTTAGATAGTATTGCCAGAAAATATAAGAAAACACCTGGGCAGGTTGCACTTAACTGGCTAATCTCGCAGAAAAATGTAATTGCAATTCCTAAAGCAAGCAAGATTGAGCATATTAAAGAAAACTTAGGGGCTGTTGGATGGAGGATGAGTACGGAGAATATAGATAGACTAGCTAAGGAATTCTAGATTCAGTATCGCCTTTTATTAAATATATTTTTATACTTTAAGATCAAACTCTTGTAAGCAATCGGCCTTATTTTCATCCGTAATCTTAAAACACAAATTTCTTTCATTCTTTAATCTAGCCAATCTTATATAACAGATGCCTGTTCCTAACTCACATACTTCAGATATATTTTTCTCATAAGCAAAATTACTTAAACATATATCTTTATCACCTCCTTTAAGACAAATTGCTGGGGAATTCATTCTAACTGCAATTTCCGAATAGCAATTATTTTTGTCCCCCGAGGTCTCTTGATATTTACAAGACTCTACATCACTTGTAACATTATAGATAAATTCCAAACATCCTTTAACATTTTTGCCTTTATCGCAATGTAGGTATTTTAGACAAGTAGTTAATTCAAAACCTTTTACTTTTTTGCATAACTGCTCTGGATTTGAGCTTCTTTCCAAAATGTTGGTGTAACAAGCGCTATGCTCGGAACCTCCAATTGATTTTTCACATAATGAGAGATCATTTTTCTCAATTGCAACCCTTGAATAGCAATCCTGATAGACATGTGCAAACCCTTCCATTAGACTGCTACATAAATTATCGTCTTTTGTTTTAATTGCTATATAAATAACACAATCTGCTGCTTGGTAATAGTCTTTAATCTCGTAGCATTGCATATAATCTAGCTTTCTTCGTGCAAGGTCGTCTATAACTATAGCCTCACATTTTTCCTGTTGCTCACCAGACTTTTTGCAAAGATATTTGTCCTTTCTTTCAATAGCAACTCTAAAGAAGCATTCTTGATTGAATCCTTCCTGCATTGATTCACAAATATGCGGATCTTTTGTGTTTTTTGCTATATTTAAATAGCAATCGTAGCTCAAAAAAGAAGCGTTACTTAGCTGTTCGCATATATTTTTATCCTTTTTATTATAAGAAAAGCCTAATATACACATCTCTTTTGAATATCCTTCATTCAATTGATTACAAAATTCTATATCTGAAACAAGGCCCGCTCCAAAAAAGCATTCATCTTTATATTTAGATTCTGAACAAATAGAGAGATTGTGTGAGGCAACAGCCACTCCTCCCATACAGTATGGCCTTTCATTATCATTATCCGCGCACTGGATGAAATCTTTTGTAGTTTTACCATAGTTTGCAAAACAAAGGAGATTATCTGGAAATAAAGGTAAATTGTATTCATTACTTACTGGCACATCCCTACAATATGAAATATTTGCTGTATAAAATGTTTCACTACTAGCCTTACAGCCAAAAATAAATAGTATCAAAAGCAGAAAAATGAAGTTATTTTTCATATATGTGCAATCGGCTATTATACTATTTAAATCTTTTACTTAAGTAAATACGATTTTGCCAATCGCAACCTTTAAATACAGTCTCCTTTTCCAATTTATTTTATGATTGAGGGTGGATTAGCTTTAGTATTTGTTTTTGTAGTAGGTATTTTAAGTTTATTAGTAGCTGCATATCTTGCTTGGTATGTTCTTAAACAAGATCAAGGAACAAAAGAGATGCAACAGATTTCTAACGCAATCAAAGAGGGGGCAGTTGCATTCTTGAAAAGGCAATATAAAACAATAGGCTATTTAGCATTAGGATTTGCAGTTCTTATTTCATTGATTTATTACCTCTCTGGAAAACCAACTGTTGCACTTCAGACAGGTGTCACTTTTATTATTGGAGCTCTATGCTCTGCAATATCTGGCATAGTTGGTATGCTTATCTCTGTAAGATCAAATATAAGAACTGCAGCATCTGCAAAGATATCTACAAGTAAAGCCCTTGAAACTGCTATAAGAGGTGGAGCAGTTTCAGGAATAATTGTTGTTGCCTTATCTTTATTAGGGATCTCATTCGTATATTTAATATTTGGAGCAAATCCACATACCACACCTTTTGCAATAGTAGGCTTTGGTTTTGGTGCAAGTTTTGTTGCATTATTTGCACAACTAGGAGGAGGTATTTACACTAAAGCTGCAGACGTGGGAGCAGATTTAGTTGGAAAGGTTGAAGCTGGTATTCCAGAGGATGATCCAAGGAATCCAGCTGTTATTGCAGATCTTGTTGGAGATAATGTAGGAGATTGTGCAGGAAGAGGTGCAGATTTATTTGAAAGCACAGCAGCAGAAAATATTGGAGCAATGATACTAGGTGTTGCCTTATATGCAGTATTTGGTTTTAATGGAGTTTTATTCCCATTAGTGGCAAGATCATTAGGAATGATTGCTTCCATAATAGGTATTTTTTCAGTTAAGGCTAAAGAAAATGAGGATCCTATGAATGCACTTAATAGAGGATACTATATCACTACAATCCTCTCAATAATTTTCTTTTTTGGCGCAGTCTGGTATATGCTTAAGAATATTTGGTTTTTTTATGCAGGCTTGGTTGGAATTGTTACAAGCTTATTGTTTGTGTTCATAACACAGTATTATACAGAGCATAAATATAGACCTGTTAAAGAGATTGTAGAAGCCTCAAAGACAGGAGCAGCAACTAATATTATTTCTGGCATTGCAGTCGGATTAGAAAATACAGCTTTGCCTGTTATTGTAATTTCACTTGCCTTATTTCTATCATTTAAATTTGGAGAATATTCTGGTGTAACACATGGAGGCTTTTATGGGACAGCTATGGCAACAATGGGCATGTTATCTGTCGCAGCATACATACTTGCAATGGACACATTTGGGCCAATAACTGATAATGCTGGCGGCATAGTTGAGATATCAAAAGCACCTGAAAACATTAGAAGGAAAACCGACAGGCTAGATGCTGTTGGTAATACAACTAAAGCTTTGACAAAAGGGTATGCAATTGGCAGTGCAGCACTTGCAGCATTTTTATTATTTTCAGCATATTTAAATGAGGTCAGCACTTTAACTGGAAAAGCTTTCAGTGTAGTGGATATTGCTAAGATAGAAGTATTTATTGGAGCAATGTTGGGTGCAATGCTAGTATTTTTGTTTAGTGCATTAGCAATAAGGGCAGTTGGTAAAACAGCAGGCTATGTTATTGAAGAGGTTAGGAGGCAGTTTAAGAATAAAGGAATAATGAAAGGAACTGTAAAGCCAAACTATGCAGCATGTGTTGATATTACTACTAAAGGGGCTTTAAAAAATATGATTCTGCCTGGGATTCTTGCTGTTGGGTTTCCTATTGCAGTTGGTTTGATATTAAAGGCAGAGGCAGCAGCAGCATTTCTCATGGTTGGAACAATTTCTGGAATTTTGCTTGCAACTGTTATGAATAATGCAGGCGGTGCATGGGACAATGCCAAAAAATTTGTAGAATCAGGAGCATATGGTGGTAAAGGAAGTGAGGTGCATAAAGCTACTGTTGTAGGTGATACTGTGGGGGACCCTCTAAAGGACACCGCTGGTCCTTCTCTTCATGTGTTAATAAAGCTTTTATCTACAATAACTTTAGTACTAGCCCCCCTTTTCTTGTAAATGCGGAACTTTTTGCAGCTTCAAAAACTGGCTTCCATTCTACGTCAAAAACTGTAAAACGCAATCCTTTTTTTTCTTTTTCAGCTAACCCATAAAGATGACCAACTGCACAAGCTACAACAACATCCTTATTTTTATGTGTAAGGTTATAGTAATGTACAGTATTAATGCTTTCTTCTATTAATTTGCGATCTGCTAAAGCTTCTGCTATATGCTTTGCAGAGCTAGGCTTCTCTGTAGTTATCAACTCATACATGAGTTTTATAGACTTTTCTAATTTCTATAAAAATGTTTTTGACATTTTTCAAATAAATAACAAAATTTATATACTAGTAAATCTACGTATATCTTGGTGATTACAAATTAAGATATTTTTTAGCAAACACGCATTAGAAAAGATAGATGGTTATGGATTGGATATTGAAGAGGTTGAAAATATCATAAAGCAAGGAATGAAGTGGAAAGAGGAAAAAAGTGATAAATGTCATGTCAGTATGTCTGGTATAGAATGTGTATTTATTAAGCAAGAAAATGCAGTTTTTGTAATAACTATCTATGAGGAGGTAAGTAAAAAATGAGATGTATAATGTGTAATAACGGAACTTTAAAAGAAAAAATGGTGGAATACAAAGAGTTTGGCGTATCTTTGGGCAGATATAAAGCAAATGTTTGTATAAAATGCGGAGAGGCTTTCTTTGATAGCGAAGCGGCTAAAAAAATACAAAATAAATCAAAAGAGATTGGTTTGTTTGGACTAGCAAAAAAGACAAAAGTTGCTAAAGTAGGCAATAGCCTAGCAATAAGAATACCAAAAGAAATTGCAAATTTTATAAAATTGAAGAAGAAGGAAGAAGTAAGAATCGTTCCAAAAAGTCAGCATGAATTGATTATAAATATTGAATAAATAGGTGAGGCAAAACTTAATAGTAGATGAGTTTTACCTAGCAGTAAAGTTTGCAAACAAAGTGAGCAGATGGAGAATAATTAATTATGTCCAATACTCGCTAAAAGTTTTACCCAAGGCAGATATTTAACTATTACATCTCCATTATCATGAGTGCTAATCAATAATTATGGATGTAAAGAAGTCTTTACTACACCTATTTTATATGGATAATGAGAATCTAAGAAATTATAAAGGTCAAAAGCAGTTACGTATCTTGATTCTTTACCTCTTTGAGAAAACTTTAGGCCTTCTGAAAAATATTTAGATAGAGCATCATTTAGTTCTAGAATTTCACTCCACCTAGATGGAGGTAGTTCTAAATCAGGATTTAGCTAATCAGGAAGATTAAAATAGTAAACAGTTGATGGAGAGATACCTAATATTTCGCTAACTTCAAAAACAGTTAATAGTGTATAAAAATTGTAATTAGGTGCCCCCCAGCAAGGATTCGAGTGTATCTGAATTTATAGGTTTTTCAGCAATCATTTACCTTTAGAAATTGGTTGGCATTTATAAATATATATTTTTCTTAATTTTCAACTTTATTTTATCATAATCATATCCCCTACTTTAACAGGAAAATTGTCAAATGCAGAGCCTTTTTTCAAAGAAATCTCTAAGGTATTTGAACTGCCAGTTATAAGAAATAACTGATCAGGAGCAGCAGCTTCATATGTATCAAAGTATGGTAACTTTTCATCTCTATGCTCATAAATAACTTGGTATTCTTTTTTCTTTAAAGGATATAAATTAGTTATAATATTCCCAAAATTATCTATTCTTACAACAATGCCTTGCCTGCCTCTTGGTTTTAAATCTAGTTTTTGTTTTATTTTAACAGTTTTTCCAAGTCTTTCAAATCTTTCTCCTTTATCAATTTTTGCGGCAATAACAGAAAAAATATCTCTTCCATTAAAAGTTTTTGAAGAACCTTTAGAATCAAGTTTAATTACTTTTAATATCCTGTTATCTGAGGCAGTTGGGTACAATAATCCATTATCCGGGCCTACAAAATAATAATCTTTTGTCTTAATTGCAATTGGGTTTCTTTCACTGCCAACACCAGGATCTACTACACATAGAAAAACTGTATTTTTAGGAAAATATTTGTAACCTTGAAGAAGGATCCAAGCGCCTTCTATCACATTATGTGCAGATACATTGTTAAATAAATCAATTATTCTTGCTTCTGGAAAATTCTTTTTTATAACACCTTTCATTATTCCTAAGTATTCAGAATGCCCAAAATCAGATAATATTGCTATCATTCTAATAGTATATTTACTAGTACTATAATATAATAGTTACGGTTTATTACTGATTTAATATTGGTTTTTGAAATAGATATTAAGAAACTTATTA
>CAZBGH010000062.1:0-9016 GCA_964491335.1 uncultured Methanosarcinales archaeon
CTCTTTTGCAATGCAAGAGAGGGTGTTTTACTTAAGACTTTCTACAGAGCCTGTCTCTACAATAAATTAATATAGTCTTACACCAATGAATATCACACAATAAATATATAAATACCCATTACAGTTCTCCCAGTTAAGATGGCATATTCTAAAACAACTATTCCTGCTTCTTATTGGAAAAGGCTTTTTGCACTTATTATAGATCTTACAATAATAAATATGTTCTTTGTATTCCCATTTAGGAAATTACTCATGCTCCTTGTTCCTCCTATATCAAATTTTAAAGAATCTTCAGAATTTATACAATCCAATCCATATATTTCAAGGAAACTATCCCTCATTATCATAGTAGTTAGTCTTCTTGCATGGCTCTATTTAACTTTGACAGAATGGAACCTGTCAGCAACTGCTGGCGATTTGCTAATGAAAATTAAAATCAGAAGCACCTCAGGTAAAGAAATAAGATTCTGGCAGGCTGCTCTAAGAAACCTATTTATTTTTCCTTACTTTCCTTTTATAATGCTATGGATTATTGATCCTTTATATCTGTTATTCAAACAACAAAAATTCTCTGAGTTAATATCAAGGACTGATACAGTTGAGGAGTTTGTAATCAACAAGGCAAAGCTTTACTAATATGAAGAATAGATATAAACTTAATTATGTAACTCAATGCCATGGAAGATATAACAGTTGAACAATTTGAATATAAGACGGCAGAGGCTCCAGATTTACTTCGCTAGGGAGGCTTAGGACCATGCATAGTTATTGGAGCAATTTATGGAAATAAAGGATATTTGGCTCATTATCAGTCTTATAACACAATCCCAACAGAGCTTGACGAGCTTTTAGCTGATTTAAATCATGATGTGCAAGATTTACAAAAGTTAGAAATATATGTTGCTGGAGCAGGTATAGATTCTGATGATGCTGAAACTAGAAGAGGTATAGAAGAAGGTAGAAGGGAAACTCTTGAGAGAATCACAAATGCAGGATATGAAAAATCTATTAGGAGAATTAAGTGGGCAAGAGGTGATTCTACCCAGGAATTAATTATAGATTTGGATAGAAAAAAAGCAATTTATCAAGAAACATTTGATGAATATATTGATTGAGTGTGAAAAATATTCTCATAGCCAAAGTCCCATCCCAATTATTAGCCGCAACTCAAATTGAAACTAACATCGGAAATTCCTGTTAGTTTCCCTCGTTAGAGGTTGGATTTTAGTGCAACGTTCGCCGCTTTTTTTGTAGCTTACTATAGATTATAAAGCCTAAATAAGTTATTATGCTTTAACTTTAGGTCCCTATAGCACATTATAGAAAGGTTTTTATATTACAATCCATTACATATGTAATGATAAGTTATGAGAAACCTTGTAATAAATACTAGTTCAAGCTTGTTTTTTGCAAAGGTAGGATTATTTCCACACTTATTAAAAGAATTTAAGCTAATAACATCAGAGGAGATTATGGAAGAATTTGAAGAAGGTGAGCAAATAGGCTATAAAGATGCAAAAATGATAGTGAGCTATTTCAAACAGGGAAAAATAGAAGTAACAAAGGCTAGGACTACTCAAAGAATTATGAAAGAGTTTAACATCAAAAACCCTGACGCTAGTATAGTATCACTTGCACAAGAATTAAACTGCTTTTTAGCTACAGAAGACAGACAGATTGAAAAAATATGCCTAATCATGCAAATTAAAATAACCAACGCAGCATTATTGATATATCTTTTATGGTTAAAAGGTGAGTTCAAAGACAAGCAAGCTTTTTTATTGCTGGACTTACTTATTAGAAATGGCTACAACAAAGAAATATGCTTAAAAATCAAAGAAAAAATAATTCAAGGTGACAAAGATGTCTGAAGCAGTTTATGTAAGATTTAATGATGAGGAATTGGATTTTATTGAAAAAATGGCCAAAGACTACAAAATAACAAGATCTGAAGCAATCAAAAAGCTGGTAGACTATGCTGCTGCTAAACTTAAAATAGAAAAGGCAATTAACAATTATAAAGAGGGCAGATATACAATAAGGGAATGCGCTGAAATTGCTGGACTAAGGTATTTTGAATTCTTTGAATTATTGTCAAAAGAGAGCTTATTAGGAACAAATGCAGAAAATATGGAATTACTGCTAAGTCAAATTAAGAGCTTGTAATTGATGACGTTTCTTGGCACAAGGCTATGATAATTAGGGAATTTGTAAAGAAGAATAATCCTAGATTAAAGATTGAGTTTAATACATTCATTCGATACTATTCTTAATAACCCAAAGAGGGCACATAGATTTATTAATGGAGCTTTTAGATAATTTGGGAGTCTCATACATACTAGTAGGAAATACTAACATTGATAATATTCACAAAGCTTCGGATGCACTAAAATCAATATTCGTACCAAAAAATGATTAGGTAACGCTACCCATCTAAACAAAAAGTATATAAACATCTAAAAAAGTCCTCAGAATATGAAAAGGCCCTGGTTATTTCTCATCATTTTAATCGTAATATTGGCACTTATCTCTTTTTTTATTGCTGGTATAGCCTCACTTTTCATTAATTCTGATATAGAGGTTTCAGGCTCTGGAAATGTTGCCCTTATACCTATAAAAGGTGAATTAGTTACAGATGAAGACTTTAGTTTCTTTGGCACAGATGAAACTACATCAACTGATATTATTAAGTTGATTGAAAAAGCAGATGCAAACCCTTCTATTAAGGCGATCATATTTGAAATCAATTCTCCAGGTGGAAGTGCAGTTGCTTCTGAAGAAGTTAGCAATGTTATTAAAAAAGTACAAAAGCCAAAGGTTGCATGGATCAGAGAAGCTGGAGCCTCTGGAGCATATTGGATAGCCTCTTCTGCAGACTATATTGTTGCAAGCAGAATGTCGATAACTGGCTCAATTGGTGTTATAGCCTCGTATCTAGAATTTTCTGGTTTAATTCAAAGATATAACATAACTTATGAGAAACTTGTTTCTGGCAAATTTAAAGATGCAGGAACCCCTTTTAGAGAGCTAACACCAGAAGAAAGGCAAAAGTTTCAGCAAAAGCTTGACTTAATTCATCAAGAGTTCATAAACCGTGTTGTAGCAAATAGAAAGCTCTCAAAGGATAGCATAAGGAAAATTACAACTGGAGAGTTCTTCCTTGGAAGTGAGGCATTAGAGCTTGGATTAATAGATGAACTTGGAAGTAAAGATGAATCGTTGAGGTATATTGAGAACACATTAAATATTTCTGCATCAATAGTTGAATACAAGAAACACAAATCCTTTTTTGAAGCACTAAGCCAGACAATTAACCAAAAATCATTCTATTTAGGAAAAGGAATTGGCTCATCTTTGCTTGAGAGAAGTGACATCCAATCAGTTTCAATTAGAACTTAGACAAACTTAGATAAACCCAGACAAACCAGAACCTGCTAAGTTAATATAGCTAATTTAATATATCTGTTATCTGTTTCCCTTTTTATCTCCTTGTTCACGAAAACTTTATAAGTTAAATTTTTTTGTAGTAGGCATATGGGAATAAAAGGGTGGGTTTTTTTAGCATTAACTGTAATTCTACTATCTATAATTACCTCGCTACAAGTTTCTACTATAAATCACAATATTATAGATGCAAAAGTAGAATCCTTTTTTGAGAACCAATCAGAAGTTTCTGTAATAGTCATGATGAAAGATTATGATTTGAAAGACTATGAGTCTATAGCTGGATTTTCTTCTGATAAAAGCAAAGATGAAATTAAGAAAGACATGATAAAATACCAGAGAGAAAAAGTGCTTAACAAGTTATCTGTAAAGGAAAAAAGCAAAAGTTCAGAAGGTATCTCTGCATCTTTAGAATATGACTTGGAACTAACAAATACATACTCCTTAGTTAATGGTTTTGCAGGCAACTTAAAAAAGAGTGGTCTTGAAAAGCTAAAGAATGACCCGAATATCCTAAGGATTTACCCAAACAAAGAAGTTAAAGCTATTCTTAACGAGAGCGTTGCTCTGGTAAATGCTACAAACTTATGGTCAATTATTCTTAATGGATTAAATATAACTGGTCAAGGAGAAACTATTTGTATTATTGACACTGGAGTTGATTATACCCATACAAGTATGGGAGCCTGCACTAATAATACATTTCTAAATGGTACTTGTGGAAAAGTAATAGGTGGTTATGATTATGTAAATACTGATAATGATCCTATGGATGATCATAATCATGGCACTCATGTTGCAGGCATAGCAGCATCAACAAATGAAACTTATAAAGGTGTTGCTCCTGATGCAAAGATAGTTGCTCTTAAGGTTCTTAGTTCTGGTGGTTCAGGAACAGACGCAAATGTAATTAGCGGCATAGACTGGTGTGTTAATAATGCCTCACGTTTCAATATCTCTGTAATAAGTATGAGCCTAGGAGGAAGCATTTTATACGACACTTACTGTGACACAAATGAAACCCCATTTGCAACATCTATTGACAATGCAATTGCTAAAAATATCTCAGTTATAGTGGCTGCTGGTAATGATGGTAGTACAACTTCTATAGCTGGACCAGCATGCATAAATAATGCAACTACAGTCAGCTCCACAAACAAAGCTGACGGATTTTCTCCCTATAATAGAGGCAATATTACTGATTTATTAGCTCCAGGGACAAGCATATTCTCATTACTGAGAAACGGTGGCATTACTGGATTAAGTGGCACTTCCATGGCTACACCGCATGTTGCAGGTGCATTCGCTTTAATAAGACAATTTGGAAGATTAGAGAGGAACATAAATTTCACCCCTTATCAAATACAAGATTACCTAAATAAAACAGGAAAGAGATTAAATGATACTGGTAACAGCACCTTAATTTTTAGTAGGATAAATGTATATTCAACTGCTCGCTATCTCGCTAATGTAACAATTAATTTCTCAACAGGGACTGGAGGTAATGGTACATCTGTACAAAGACCTTGGATATTTGTTAATGTTACTATGAATACCTCTAACTTTGCAAATATTACCTTTAGGCTTTATTACCAGAACGGAACATTAGTAAATACAACAACTTATACTATCTCAAATGAATCTAACAAGAGGATTAATATTACTCCTCCTAATGCCAACACTGTTTATCTTTTTAATGTGACTGCATTTGATACAAGCACGTTCTCAAATTCAACTGACACTAGGCAAGTGACATTGGTAAATACTGTCCCTGGGATTACCTATACAGAAGGAACTGAAACAAATAACTCTTACTTAAATAGAAACTGGATATTCATCAACATTAATGCAACTACTAATTCATTAGCAAATTACACTTATTACTTAATGAACTCATCTTTCGGCATAATTAATGCTACAACTTACACTAATAATATAACAACAATTAATTTTACTGTTAACACTTCAAATGTAGCTTACTATTTCAATGTCTCAGTTACAGATACTGTAAATCAAGTAAACTTCACGGAAAATAGGATAGTAACATTAGATGATATAACTCCTGCTATAAATTTCACTACTGCAAGCGAAGCAAACGATACTTTAACAACTAAAGGCTGGATATTCCTAAATGTTACAGCATCTGACACAAATTTCCAAAATATTACATTTTATTTATATAACATTACTTCTTCACTAAATTCCACTACTTACACAAATCTTTCTGACCAAAACAGGACTATTAACTTCACCTTATCAAATCTAAATGCAATATATTTTGTAAATGTAACAATAGCAGATAAAGCTGGAAATGTAAACAGCACAGAGACAAGGAGGATAACTAATGATGTCACTTTCCCAGGCATAATATTTGCAGGAGATACAGATGGTAATAACAGCTATGCAAGCAGAAGCTGGATTTTTGTAAATAGCTCCATTATTGAGTTTAATTTTAACAATATCACTTTTATTTTACTAAATACCTCTTTTGGAATTATAAACTCCACACTATATACAACTGCAACAAATTCTACAAATTTTACTATCAATAACTCAAATACCTTCTATTATATAGCAGTGAATATCAGCGATAGAATGAATAATGTAAATACGACAGAGTATAGACTAATAAACCTTGATACATTATACCCATCAATTGATTTCTCAGCAGCAACAGAAAATAACGCAACAGCATTTAATAGAAATTGGGTATTTGTGAATATTACTACCTCTGATACAAATTTCAACAATATTAGCTTCTACCTCTACTTCGGCAATGGAACTCTAGTAAACCAGACTAATTATACTGGCTCGCAAAACTTCACTAACTTCACAACTTTAACTAACGCTAATTACCTATCCAATGTAACAGTTTATGATAAAGCAAATAACCAAAACAGCACCGCAACCAGAAATATTACTCTTGATACAAGAACACCATCTATTGTGTTTGAAGCAAGTACCTCTGCCAACAATTCTATTGTGAATAGAAGTTGGATAGTTATTAATGTTTCAATCACTGAGAACAATCTTGCAAACATAACCTTTGGGCTATACTACCTCAATTTTACTCTGGTGAACGAGAGCAACTATACTACACTAACTAACTCAATCAATTTTTCTGGAATAACAGATAATACCTATGCTTACAATGTAACAGTAAGGGATAAAGCTAATAATCAAAACAAGACTGATTACAGAATTACAACGTTAGATACAACAGCTCCAAGAATAACTGGCATTTCTCCTGCAAATAACTCTGCATCTGTCTCTATCATCACAAATTTCACAGTAAATTTCAGCGAGAACATAACTAGTTCCACTCTTTCAAACATAAACTTCATACTTGTTGACAGCAAGGGATTTAATATCACTGCCACATTCAATTACAATTCATCCAACCAAAGCGTTATTACTCTTGATATTTTTCTGAGCTATAACGAGACTTATAATCTGACCTTAAAAGGTGGGATCTATGATCTTGCTGGCAATAATCTTTCTACTACTAGCTTTAATTTCACAACTGAAGCTAATCCATTTAATAGGTCTAATTCAATCATTGGCAATTTAACATTTGTAAACACCAATGTCAAAGATATTAACGTAACTATAAATGGCACAGATACCTATAATATTGTTAAGGCTCAATCTTTGAGTGTTATAATATCTAACAAGACTGAAAGGTTTGTAGAAGTAAATATCTCATTTGACTCTGTAAAGCTGGATTTGACAAATATAACAGTAAAAAGTAATCCAAACAGCTCTGCAGGCTCCTTAATTGTAAGAGGCATCCCAATATTTGCAGGCATAAACAAAACTGTCTATATTGACAACCTAATAGATGTGCAAGGAGTTTGCATAAGAGATGCAGACATAATAAACATTAACCAGATATCAAGCAATTGTAAAGGACAAAATGAAACATTCATTAAATGTCCAAGTACTTTTAAGCAATACGGATGTGAGCTTAATGGTTCAAGATATAAAATTACTGGGCTAGCCCATTCTGGGGTCATACAAGCAAATGATACAGCTGCCCCTTTAGTAACTGCAATAAGCACATCAAATAGTGGCAGCACGATAACTTTGTCAGTAACAACTGACGAAAATGCAACATGCAAATTTGACGAGAGTGATGCTGTATTTGCCTCTCTTACCTATACAATGACAGATACCGAAACCTCTCATACAAGCACAAGAACTTATACTTCAACTAGCTCTGGAACATATTATGTCAGATGCAATGATACATCTGGAAATATCATGGATAGCTCTAATATCACCTCCTTTAGCATCTCCATAAGCTCTGGCTCAAGCGGAGGAGGTAGTAGTGGAGGAGGAGGAGGTGGTGGTGGCGGAGGTGGAGGAGGCGGCACTACATCTACTGGAATAAAGGCTGAAAGATTTTTTGATGTGGTACAGCAAGGCATTCAAACTGTATTTAATATTAAGAATAATGATTTAGCAGTAACTTCTATTGAATTTGTAACATTAGCAAAGGCAGAGAAGGTTAACTTTAAAGTTGAGAGAGTAAACGAATCAAAGATTCCTGTAAGACTAGAAAATGTTATTCAATACCTTAATTTTAGCACTAGTAATTTAGGAGATAGCAATATAAAAACCGCTTCAATTGAATTTAAAGTTAGCAAAAGATGGCTGATTGAAAATAAGATTGTAAGTAATGACATTGTTATGAAAAGATTTAGGATTAATGCTTGGGACAGATTACCTGTGTCTATAGTAAGTGAATCCCCACTTGATTACACCTATAAAGCCATTACGCCTGGATTCTCAATATTTGCGATAGCTGCAGAGAAAAAGGCTAAGGAAACTATTATAGAAACCAATAAAACAAAACTTGTGCAAGAAAAGAGTAATACTACTGAGCAAAAGATATTTGGAGAGGAAACTAAAGAAAGCAATTTAACACAGGAAATAAAAGAAGAGAAACAAAAGCCAGTGGGGAAAGGGTTTTTTAAGTTTAATCTATCTGATAACCTAATAGTAAATAACCTAATAGTAATTATCATAATTATTGCAGTAGTAATAATATGCCTATCTGCATATTTAAGTTTTATATTCTTCCCAAAAAGATCTCCAGAATATCATATTAAAAAGGCTCAGGGGCATCTAATAAAGGCGAAAGAATATCACTTAGCAGCAAAGTCTCATCATGGGCAAAAGTCTGCTCATAAGGCTGCTAAATACCACAAGAAAGCTGCATTCCATCATAGAAAGGCAGCTGCCCATTTAAGAAAAACTATGCAGGCTTACCACACCAATAAAGCAGAAAAGCATGAAGAAATAGCATCACATCATGAAGAAATAACAAAGCATATCGAGAACAAAGAACATGAGAAAATAAATCAGAAATTAAAAATAATTGATGATAAGCTGGATTCTATATAGAGTTTTAATGGTACTTGTTTTAAATAGTACTTTCAAGATATTAAAGATACATATATCCTAGATTTTATATATGCATATACACTTGATTTCTGAATAAATTCAATTTAGTAAAATGACCTCCTCTGCGGGCTAAAGCCACGCAGTATCCATAGTCAAGCTAAGC
>CAZBGH010000063.1:0-6276 GCA_964491335.1 uncultured Methanosarcinales archaeon
TACAGAACCGCAGTTCTGTACTTGCTGAGCGAGGCTCGTTAATGCTAATTATTTTTATTAATCTTACAATAGCGGACTTTTGGCACAGTTTTTAGAAGCGAAACTCGTTTGCAAGTTATTTCTATTTTAATTAAAACAAGCTTAAGTAATTTTGTCAAGACTAAACTACAAAACCTTTTTAAATTTCTTTTATTTTCCTAGGCTAATATGGTAGATTGGAACATGATTAGGTATATTACTGATAAAATTGGTCAGGGTGAAGATCCACTGAATATAAAAAAGGAATTAATTGATAGTGGATACGATCTAAAGCTTATTAATGAATCTTTTAATCAGGCTATACCATGGCTTAAACCTGAAGATCAGAAAAAGATACAGAATTTACAACAGGCTGTATCAGAAAAGCATATTGTATCAGAGAAGACTGATTCACCACAACCTGCTTTACCACAACCATCTTCGTTAAGATCACAAGCACAAACTGATCTAAATTTTAGAGGAGCACAGCCAGAGACTCAAAACTTAAGACCAATATTAGACGCATCAAATAGTAGTTCACCAACTCAAAAGCCTATTAAAATCCCAATAAATGGTGAATCAGTAAATACGCAGGATAAACAAGAAACTAAGCCAGATATTATAACAGTACAGAAAACTGAACAAGAAACTCAGCAAAAAGTAATAATATATTACAATAAGTGGTTTTATATTTCTATAGTGATAGTTTTACTTATAATTACTTTAATATATTTTCTGAGAAGGTAGTCATATAATGTAGGATAGTAATAATTAATAATTATATTATAGCAAATCACACTAATATTCGTATATTTCCATTGTGATTTGCTTATTAGGAAATAATAAATATATACGAAAATTAAAGTTATTTCCTATAGTTATATTATATAGTGATCTGTATTAGAAGTCTGATGTATCCACAATCTTTAAATATTATAAAAAACAAAAAAACTCCATAATGGACTTTATTAGAGCATTAGCTGGAAGATCTCCTGAATTAAAGGGGATTGTAGCTTGGATTAATTCTAAGCCTCTTTATATTAAAAAGTTAAATGGTAAAGTTGTTTTGATAGATTTCTGGACATATAGTTGTGTCAACTGTATCAATACAATTCCTCATTTGAAAGACCTCCATAAGAAATATGCAAGGCATGGCTTAGTTATAATCGGTGTTCATACCCCAGAGTTTGATTTTGAGAAAGATGTCAATAATGTTAAAGCTGCTGTTAAAAGATTAGGCATAGAATACCCTGTTGCTGTTGATTCTGACTATGAGGTATGGAATGCATTTGGAAATAGCTACTGGCCTAGACAATATCTGATTAATAAAGATGGTAAAATAGTTTATGATCATGTTGGAGAAGGCGGTTATGAGGAGATAGAGCAAAATCTAAGAAAGGCTTTACAAGAGGCAGGAGCCAAACTAGACAAGGAAAAGCTAATTTCACAAATAAAGGACAAAACTTCTGCAAGAGGCTTTCTTTTCATAACCCCTGAGATTTATCTTGGTTATGCTAGAAGTAAAGGTTTTGGAAACTCTAAGGTTTGTATTCCTGGAAGTTGTCAGCATTATACAGATGTAAAAGAACATGTTGAACATCTTGTTTATCTTAATGGAGACTGGGCACAGCATAAAGAGTATTTAAAACATGAAGAAGGTCAACAAGGTTATATTTTACTCAGATATGTCGGGAGAAGGGCTAATGCTGTTTTTTCATCCTACTCTGGAAGAGCTTTCAAAGTGGTAGTTATGATAGATGGAACTTATGTGCCAAACAGTATCATGGGAAAAGATGTGAAGATTGATAGCAAAACTGGAGAGACTTATATCCTAGTAGACAGACCTGATATGTACAACCTTACTAATTCAAAAGACTTTGAAAAACATGAACTAAAATTAGTGACAGATAGTAATGATTTCGTGCTCTATGCTTTTACTTTTAGCTAAAATTAGGTTATTCTTTTTTTGCTAAGGTTCTTATTTCTTGCTAAATATTTTAGCGTTATCAGTTATATTTCCCAATATCTGCTGTATTTGTTGCTCATTTTCAGAGCCATAACTAACCAATATTTTATCTATATCAAAGAACTCATAATCTTTATAATTATCTATTAATTTATTATTTACATAAACTTTTAGCTTTTTAGTATTAGTTTCACACAATTTCTGCTCATCATCTAAGACTAAACAACTACCCTTATCTTCAAACTTAAATCCTAAAGTGCTTAAGAAGTATCCTATTGTTATACCAGTTGCATGCTTGTGTATAACATCTCCTCTTCTTTCTTCAAGATGCACGAATTTATCTCTCAACTGGTATTTTAACTGTGACAAGTCAAGTTTCTGCTCATTAACATAGATTATAATATCTGCGTGCTCATGAACACTACCTAGTTTTCCAACTTTGTCATAGTTAATAAAGTCTTGCCTAGGGTAATCTGGCAAAGGCACTTTAAGGTGCTCTGGAATTTCTTCCAGATCTTGAGTATTATTACCATTTCTTGTTGCTATTAAATACGTTAATAAGACAAATAGGATACTAAGTATTGCTGCAAAAAAATATAAGCTTCTTCTCTTGAACCTCATTTATCCACACCTTCTATAACCTTTATTAAGTATAGTCTAGTGAATGCTAAAGCTGGCATAGTTAAAATAAATCCAAATATTATAGCAATCCATTCATTTGCTAAAGCTGCAAATTTTAAGAGATAATTAATTGTTATAAAGACCCCAATTATTATTAAAAACATAGGCATAAGGGTGTGCACTTTACGTATTCCAAGGATAAGAGCTCTTTTATAAATTACTCTATCTCTATAATTCCCTATCAAACCATATGATATAAAAGCAAAATATGCTATTAAAGTTAGGAAAATTATCAAGCTCCAGAAGACTAAGCTAGCATTAGTAGCCTGGTTAAATCTTGATGCTCTTTGTGCAGTATAGCCATAAATAACATTAATAGAATAATAAATTAGAAATAGTATAAACCATAAAATATTAATCCTGAAAAATTGTAATAAATACTTATAAAATACTGTTTTTTTTATATCTTGGTTTTTAGCAAAATACCAGGCAATAGATTGGAAAAGGCAATATAGAAAATATGTAATTATTGTTAAAATTAATAATAATAGCAAAAAGTTTCTTAGATAATAGGCAGTTGCATCACCTGCAAAAGCTCCAATAATACCCTCAGTTGGTATATTCTTGCTAATCTCTGATGGTTTGTTCTGTGCAACAAAGGCTATTGCTTGCACATGCTCTAAAATTCTTACCCATATGTTTCTTGATATAAACCCATAAAAGGATAATAGCAATATATCAAATATACCTGGTAAAAATAAATAGCTCTTATTATTTAGAATAGAGGTTAAAGTCTCTCTGAATTTTACACCTAATAAAAAATTGCTTAATATGTCTTTTTGCTCATCCTTAGTTTTTTTTGCTTCTTTTTGTTTTCTCATTCTGCTACTGTGGAACTAATATTGATGGAAAAGGAAAGAAGTATTCAATGAAAATAGAGAAAAGTATAATTAATAATAAAATAATAATGCAAATAATGATTGATAATAAATTTTTGTTAATTTTCATTTGTCAAAAAGAAAGCAATGCCCAGCATGCTGTAAGTGATTTCCGAGCCTTGCTTTTTTGTAGTAAATCTCTTTTAAGCCCTGATAAGCGTCTCTTATCTCATTAGCATTGCGATAATACATTATGTTTCCATATTTCCCAACAGCTGTCTTCTGTCCTTTTGCATCCTCATCTTCTTCAGAATAGCATATCATCAACAGTTTCCCTTTGGGCAGAAGCAATTTCTTAAATTGCTGGGAATAAACTCTTGTATTTTCTAATGGAATATGGTGCAAAAGACTGTAGTCAAGTATAAAACCAAATTTTTTGTGAAGAGTTTGTGTTAGCTCAAGCGCATCTGCCTTTATAAAGGTTATTTCAACACCTGCTTGTAATGCCTTTTCTCTAGCGATTGCAAGTGCATTTTCTGAAATGTCAATAGCAGTTACAGTAAAACCTTTCTTAGATAAATATATAGCATAATTACCTGTGCCGCATCCAATATCAAGAGTCTCACAAGGTTTTACTATTTGATTTTCTATGACTTCAATAAGTTCAATTGGAGGCTCATATATCTCCCATGGTATCTGCCCAGGTGATTTCTCGTACATTGATTCCCAGTGCTTTATATCAGTCATTTTTATAAATTTTTAATCTTTTTTATCATTTTTCTTCAACATATAAAGCATATAAGCCCCTATTATAAACATTGGAAATACTAGCAATTGCCCCATTGTAAAGTTGGCTATTATAAAGCCAAGTTGTGGATCTGGCTCTCTAACAAACTCTATTGCAAATCTTAATGCACCATACATAGTAATAAATGTCCAGAATAAAAATCCATCAGGTAATTTTCTCTCTTTTAATTTCCTGTCTTTTATAGTCCAGAGAGCAATAAATATTACAACATTTTTCATTGACTCATAAATCTGGCTGGGATGCCTGTAGCCTTCTGTTAATGGAAATTTTACTGCCCAAGGGACATTTGTAAGTCTGCCATATAACTCTCCATTAATGAAGTTTCCAATCCTGCCAAGTGCTAATCCAACTGAAGCTGGAATTACTGCAATATCTGCTAGTTTATAGAAACTTATTTTCTTTTTCCTACAAAAAAACCATCCAGCAATTATAGCTCCTACTAAACCACCATGGAATGATAAACCGCCATGCCATACTGCAAATATTTCTAATGGGTTTTTTACATAGAATGGAAGGTTATAAAAAACTATATAAAATACCCTTGCACCTAAAACAACACCAATAAGTATGTAAAGCACAAGATCTGAGACATCGCTATCTGTAAGCTCTAACGTTCTCTGTTTTACTAAATATTTAATAAGATAATATGTTATAATAAAAGATATTACAAAGAATAAGCCATAATATCTAATCTCAAGATGTAACCCAAATAGTGTAAAGTCAAATAATACTGGATTAATGTTATGCACAAATACCATCAGAAAATGGATTAAAATATAGCTTAATTTAAATGTTACGTTTAATAATGCTTTTGATGCGAATGCTCTTGATGTGAAAAGAATTGATTAGATATTGCCAGCATTATATTTAAATACATGACTGATTATTATTTAGTTATGTATAAGAGAGAGATAAAGAGTTTTGTTGCATTTCATATGCTAAATTTTAATAACAAAAAACAAAATAGTAAGGCGCTTTTTTTAATTTTTGTAACTATCTTTGTAATTATTATTAATGGTTGTGCTAGTCAAAAAGAACAAATTTCTAAGTTTAACTGGGTAAAGTATTCTGGTAATCCTATAATTTATGAAGGAAAAAAAGGAGAATGGAATCAAATGATGGGAGATCCATTTGTTATGAGAGATGAAAGTATGTATAAAATGTGGTTTGGTGCTAATATGCCAATTGATGAAAAAAAAAGTTTGACACAAGTTGGTTATGCTGAATCTAAAGATGGCATTAAATGGGATATTCATCCAGAGCCAGTTTTAAGAGTTGGTGCAAAGGAAACTTATGATGCTACTGTTGTAGAAACTCCTACAGTAGTAAAAGATGAGACTGGGTATCATATGTGGTATAGCTCTGTAAATAAATTTGGTGGAGATGGTGATGAAGGGATCTATCGCATTGGGCATGCTACCTCCAATAATGGTATTAACTGGACAAAAGACAAAAATAATCCAGTCATAAAAGCTGGGGATTTAACTAAGGGCGAATGGAACAGCTGGGCATCTGTTGACCCTACCGTTATCAAAGAAGATGGGATTTTTAAGATGTGGTTTATAGGAATAACATACAATCCACCTAATTATGAGACAATGAGTTATGGAATTGGCTATGCTACATCTGCTGATGGAAGTAATTGGGAGTTATATAGCAATAATCCTGTTCTTGAAGTCTATAATGGTCCATATGAAAATAAAGTAATCAACTCTGCCTTTTTTGTCTTGAATAACGAAAAATATTATGAATTGTGGTACTTTGGTGGTAATGCTCTAGATATATATGCCACCTCCTCTGATGGCATTAAATGGCAAAAACATGAAGGCACTTTTCTTCCAAAAGGGCCAGCTGGAAGCTGGGATTCATGGGTTGTAAGTTCACCAACAGTATTGCTAAATGGAAGTAAGTATAAGATGTGGTATAGCGGTGCAAAAATAGATGAAAATTATACAATGCATTTTGGTATTGGATATGCTACAAAT
>CAZBGH010000063.1:6376-8874 GCA_964491335.1 uncultured Methanosarcinales archaeon
TCAATCTTAATATTCTCAGGTTTTGCATTCATTTCTTTAAGTAAAGCTATCACTCCATCAACCATTGCAGGAGGTCCACATGTATAGAACAAAGTATTACCAAAATCTGTAGCAAACTCTTTGATAATTTTCTCATCTATCCTTCCAATTTTGCCACCCCACTTTTGCTTAGACTCTTCAGGTCTTGTAATAGTATGAATAACCTTTAAGTGGAGATTAAATTTCATAAGCTGCTCAAATTCACTATAAAAAATTATTTCCTCAGGTGCTTTATTGGAATAAAGTAAAGTAATCTTTAATGGTAAATTCTTGTCAGTTGCATATTTAATATGGCTTCTAAAAGGAGTTATTCCTATGCCACCAGCAATCATTACAATATGGCTAGAATAATCTTCATCTAAAGTAAATCTTCCAAAAGGTAATTTTACATTTATCTTATCACCAATTTTTAGATGATTAAGCTTTTCCTTAAACTTGCTGCCTGTTAATTTTGTGGTTACCATAATAAAATCTCTTTCAGTTGGAGAAGAAGATATTGTAAAAGCCCTTAGATTACTCTTTTCTTGATCTACTAACTCTGGAAAGGTCATTATTAGATATTGTCCTGATTTATATTGAATATCTATCCCTTTTATATCTAGCTTGATGCTTTTTGTATCATGTGTTTCCAGCTTTGTTTCTATAACCTTTAGAGTATAATCTGGGATATAATTTGCCATTAATTTTAAGAAAATCTAGATGTATATAAAAATATCTTATAATTAAATCCTCTATAATCAAATATGCTGTGTATACTATGACTTAAGCTTTACATAATTTCAGGACAGATTCTAGAGCAATGGGCAACTTAGTGAAACCATCAGAGCCACTAAAATGTTTCATGCCATGTTTAATTACAAGTTCTGCATTTAATCTTTTTTTTAAAACCCCAGCATGATATAATGGTACATAGTAATCGTCGTTTGAATAAATTGCTATAAACTTTTTACAGTGTAATTTTATTGCATCCCATTTTATAGGTTTAATATAGAAAGAATCTAGTTCATGATAATAACCTCTATTATCTAAAGGTCCACCAATTAAAATACAGCCCCCTACTTCTTCTTCTCTCTTTAAACTCTCAAAGTATCTAAGAATTGCAATACAACCAAGGCTATGACCTACAAAATAACACTGTTTATCTACATTTCCTATGATCTTTGCAATATGTTTTATCCAAGCTTCTTTTTTTGGACGATATGTATTTGGCATAGCAGGAGTTAATACTTGGAATCCTTTTTTCATTAAAGCCTTTTTTAACCAAGGTATCCATCCACTGTCAGGATTGCTTCCCCATCCATGTATGATAAACACTCTTTTTGCCATTGAACTAATATTTTACTATATGAATAAATATTTTTGCATTATCTAAAACTATATAACTACTAATTTCTTAGTTTAAAGAAATTATAAATTCTAAACATTATAATCTTTATCTCTTAGATATTGCTGTTCTAGCTCGTACAAAGCAGGCTTACGTTCATCGGAGAAATTTGGTATTCTTACATAATCATTCATAGCTCTCCATTTTTCTTGAAGATCAGATTCTCCTATGCCCAGTGTAGTATAAAATTCTTTTAATAAATCTGTAGGACTAACCCTACCTTCTATCGTAGCCATAGTCAATTAGGTAAATGAGCTTTTATATAAATATTTCTAAATAATGGTTTGATATCATTAACTTAAAGCTGTTTTAATTTAAATACATCTAATATTTTGCATACGAATCACTTTGTGTATAATAATACTAATGATAATATAATCTGCAAACGTTTCGCATAGTGTCTACCTGTCCGCCTATTATTGATGTTTCGAAAACCTTTGGATTTCGAAGTTAGGAAATCTAAAGATTTCCTATGTCCAGCTATATGTGGCGGACCGACAAGCATACAAAATACACGCATCGTTGCAAAGTTTAAGAATAAACAAAGTAACCTCTAAGTAAGAGACTGAGATGCAGAAAACATACCAAAAATTGCAAGTTAAAAGGAAAAAATCAAAGTGATAAAAGTTAGTCCCTTAAGAATTATTAATAATTTACTGCATCTTAATTTTATGTTCTCTGTGGTCATTGACAAAATCTTTATATAAGTATAAGCATTAAAATCTTTTATGAAAATTGCTATTTGTGCTAGTATGATATTTTCTGAGAAGATGCTAGACACTAAGAAAGAGCTTGAAAAACTAGGTCATGGGGTTTTGTTTCTGATTTTGCCAATGAGTGCATAGGCAAAACTGAAAGAGAAAAAGAAGAACTTACATTATTTCACAAGAATGAAAATGACGCAATTCGTAAACTCTGGGAAAAGATTAGGAAAAGTGATGCAATTCTTGTGTTAAATTATGATAAAAAAGGCATCAAGAATTATATAGGAGGTAATACTCTAATGGAGATAGGATTTGCTCATGTATTGAATAAAAGGATATTCCTAATGAATCCTATTCCAGAAATTGAATAT
>CAZBGH010000064.1:0-8743 GCA_964491335.1 uncultured Methanosarcinales archaeon
GATTTGCTAACACATCTGCTTATACAATTTATGTTTTAATAGAACTAGTGTAGGATTGAAATCTTTTCCTATGCAATCTCGATATTTCAGTTATCATTGTTTTAATAGAACTAGTATAGGATTGAAATAAAAATTTACTTAACTAAATATGACAGTTATCAGCATTATAACAAAATAATGGACAAAATTCGAGGGCAATTTTCAGATATTGTTAGGAATGTTGAATTTGTTTTAGTTCAAAAAGAGCATAAATACATCTGGATGCCAGAAAGTTATGAGCCTTACTGACTCCAATAGATAAATCCGAAATGTTTATATATAATTATATCTTTTCATATAATCTAAAAATATAATTTGGGAGGGTACTATGGAAGCTGAGGCACGGGCAAGAAGATGGGGCGATTCCCTAGGTTTTATTATACCAAAAGATATCGTTGAAAAAGAGAATATAAAGCCAAATAGCAAGGTTAAATTCAAGATTATCAAGGTTATAGACATTTCTGACACATTTGGTGCCCTGCCAAGGAAAATGTCTGGGCAAAGATTCAAGGATAAAGCCCGAGCTGGTTGGCATGCTTAGCTTTTTCTTTGACACTTATGCTTTTTATGAGGTAATCGTAGGCAATCCAGATTATCTACCTTATGCAAAAAATGTAAAAATTATAACTACCCAGGTTAACCTGATGGAGCTGTACTATCAATTGCTTTTAACTTATAATAAAAAGACAGCATTAGCGTTCTTTAGAAGGTATGAAGAGTTGATTGTTCCTTTTAGCAGCGCAACGATTATAGAAGCCATGAATTTCAGAAAAAAGCATAAAAATAAAAAATTATCGTATGCAGACTGCATAGGTTATATTGTGGCACGAAAGCATGGCGTTAACTTTTTAACTGGAGACAGACAATTCAGGAATATGCCTAATGTCAAGTTTGTTCCATAGCTGAGATATGTTCAAACCCTCATCTCCACTTCTTCCCCTCTCTTAATTGCATTTGCTATAATACTACCAATCTTATTCTTTTTTCTTATCTTTATTATCCCTGCAATCCCAACTTTAGCAGTTAGCAAATATTCACCATCAACATAAACATGCACATCCTTTCCTTGCATATTGCTTCCAAGATTAAACTCCATACTTTTATTACTAACATTCATATTATACTTTACTGCCTGTCCGCTTTTATCTGCTGTGTTATCTTCAAGCTCTCTAATATCAATAGAAATACCTAGCTTCTTCTCAATCTCTTCAATAGTTTTTCCCTGCTTTCCAATTATTCTTGAAATATCTTTCTCAGGAACATAAACAATGCACCTATGATCACTAATCAAATCAACCTTAACATTATCTACCATTTTCCTGAACTCACTTATGATAGCTCTTGCTGCTAACTGCTTGCTTGGAGTTAAATCGCTATGCCCTTGTCTAACAGGAACAACAACAGTTTCCTCGCCATAGGAATAAAGCTCGTATTGTAATCTTCCAGTATCAAAGTCTGTAACTACCACAACAGGCCTTGCTAAATCTGCTTCAGTCATTCCACTTGGAACTTTGACTGTCATTTCTAAACTAAGAACCTTGTCTATTGAACCATTTTTAATAAAAATAACAGTGTCAATTACTTGCGGTATAACACCCAATTCAATTCTTCCAACAAACCTTTGTATTGCATCAATAGGATTAGTTGCATGCACAACTCCAGCTAGTCCAATTCCAGAGAGCCTTAAGTCAGCAAACAGCTTAAAATCACTTGTATTTCTCATCTCGTCAAATACTGTATAATCAGGTCTGGACAATAGTAGTATGTCATGGATTTCTTGGGCATCTCCATGAGATATTGCGTATTGTGTTATATTCTCTGGCAAGATTAGGTCCCTTGGAGCCTCAATTGTTTTAACTATCTTGCCTAAGCCAGCATAATGCTCTGCTAAAGCTTGTGCAAAAGTGCTTTTGCCAGTACCTGGAGAGCCTGCTATAAGCACACCTTCAGCTTGCAGCTCAATCCTAGCTTTAAGCTTCTCAGACATATTATAATCCGGCAAAGCTAGTTTCTTGATAGGCCTTACAGCTGTTATTTCCCATCCGTCTGAAAAAGGAGGCTTTGTTATAACAATCCTATAAGGGCCTAGCTGCACAATTGTTGAGCCAGGTCTTTCAATCTCAATAAAACCATCTTTTCTTATGCCAGCTTCTTCTATTATTTCTGTGCTTATCTCCTGTATAAAATCCCGGTCAAGCTCTTTTTCTCCAACTGCAATAAATTGCCAATTTCCAGGTATACCCTTTTTGGCATAAGGTAAAACATTCTCCCTTAAATGCACGCTCATAGTAGTTTCATCAAAATAATCTTCAAGTTTTAAATGCTTGTGTAACTGCTCAACCTTAAAGAAAATAAAATCCATGCCCTTTACCTCAGCAATCTTCGCCTGTATCTTATCAGCTGTGAATAGTAAGGCACCTTCCTCGTATGCCAGATCTCTTATAAGCGAATCTATCTCTCCTAATCTTGCATACTTTATCTCAGTTGCACTTGGTTTTCTGCCCTTGAACTCAATCTTAATATCATGCTTGTCAGCTAAATCATGAATCTTTTTTATCTCTTCTAATCCAAGATAGCCAATAGCTTTGTTGAGGTTTGCCTGGTGCTCCAGCTCAGAAAGTACAGCTTCATGAATAATAACTATCTCAGGCAAAAATTCATTTTCAATGATCTTCTGCGAAACTAGTCCCTCTATAATTACAGAAGTATCTGGTACTAATTTCTCTATCTTCTTTAAAGTTCTCTTCATTTTATTAGAATATTATCCTTAATTATATATCTTATACTCTTTTTTCCTCAGAAAGTTCTTAACTGTTTATATAATTTACGTAAATGTTATACTATGTTCCTAAGTAGTATACTTTCAATTTTGACTATTTTCCCAGCCATAAGCTTTAATATAATCTCTTAATCCTTGAGTTGATTTAGACAAAGGTGGTAGCCATACTCCAAGATAAGTTCTCTCCCAAACTAAATCTTCTTTGTTTCCAAGGGTGGCAAACTTATACTGGTAATATTGTACTCTTATGTACTTAGGCGGTTTGTCAAGGAAAGGATTATTTGCAAGCAAGCTTAAAGTATCTTTATCTTTTTCAAGCAATTTCCAAATAAGATGTATTAGCCATGGATTTTGCTCTGGAGTTTGAAATGCAGCAAACCAGATCTGCCAATCTATTCTAGGCTGATACGGAGCAATTATTGGCAACTTTCTGTAAGGATCTCCTGGCTTTGCCTTAAACTCATAAGCCTTCCATTGTGTCTGTGCTGTTATAACCTCTTCATCAGTTCCCTCAATAATCAACTCGCCTCTTACCTTTCCAACAGAACCAAAAGCACCATAAGTATTTACTAACTCCCATCTATTAAAGGAAGTGTTCATTGCTTGACTAGAAGAAAGTAAGTTCGCAATAACTGGGGCACTAAGCAGAGCTATAATTACTACTAATGTCCATGATACAGCATATTGAAGCTTAGTCTCTACCTTATTTTTAGCTGCACTTTCTGCTTTATTAGTTAGCCATTTTGGTAAAATTTTTCTAAGAAAGCTATCATCAAAGCATGCAATTACAGGAATTATTGTTAGCCAGTTAAGAAATGATAAGTTACCACTTAAAATTAAGAATATCTGAAATGATATCATAAGAATCCCTGCAATATATCTTAAAATTCTAGGAGAAAAAACAAAAAAAGGAGCTATTACCTCAACAAAATGATTCCACAGTACTCCAAACTTATGAAACCATTTTGGCAGGAAATGGAAATAGGGGCTTAGAGGATTTGGAATTGGCTGAGTTTCGTAATGATAATAAAGGCAAGTTAAATCTCTCCAGCATGAATCACCTCTAATCTTAATTAAACCTGCACCTAAATGAATTCTAAAAGCTAGCCATCTAAAAAGCCATATTACTGGGGTGGGTGGAGCACTTTTGGGAAATGGCCTTGGATCTAATAATGGGCACAAAAATATTGCAAGAAAGCCAGTTTCCAGTAACTGAATCTCCCATCCATAGCTATACCATAATTGTCCTATGTGAACAAATGAAAGGTAAAGAAACCAGAGAATAAATAGCAAAGGAATATTAGCAAAGCCTATAACAACAATTAATGATAGTATTACTCCCAACCAAGCTAAAGCAACAAGCAAAGTGTCTGATGTATTAAACCAAAATAAAGTGGGCCAAGCAATGAATGCATCAGTCTTTGTATCAAACCTATGTCCAAAAGCAGTTAAGAAATCATTAGCAGGCAAAAGCCCATTTTCTCCTATTAATGGAATAACTTGAGTTGCTAGTGAGAGAAATGCAAAAAAGTAAACAAACCCGAGCAGCCTTAATAATACAAACCTAGTTAGCCAATATTCAGATTTCTCCTTGGATTTTAGCCATCTAAATCTTGCCATTATAAAGGTGGTGCAATAAAGTTAGGATATAAAGGTATCGTGAAAATGGATTATGCTGAAAATAATAGTTATATTCAATTTTTTCTGGAACTTTTACGAGAATGGAGCACACTCTCTCATGGTGCTATACACTTTATCTTTAATTTCATAGAATCGGAGGCTTCAATCGTTATCTTTAAATAGAATCCAGTGAATTATTATTTATATGGAAAAGCACTACCCCCTAGTTTTTGATGATGTAATGATTAAACATCTTAAGAAAGCTGGCAAAAATCAACATATTAAAGAAATCCTTACTAAAATGCTTGATAAATTAGAGTTGACTGGTCCTGATGCTGGTGAACTTCTCGATTCACAACTTTTTATTTACGAGGTTAAAATTAAACATCCACCTATAAGATTGTACTTTAAGCATAATAAACAAACAGATGAAATTTATGTATTTGAATTTGAGATGAAAACAAGTCTCGAAAGGCAACAAGCCACAATAGAAAAAGTAAAACAAAAAGCCAGAAGCTTAAAATCCTAAATCTATTCTGCCAAATCTTTTTCCCTCAGCAATATTTTTTTCAAATTCCAAAAGTCTTTTGTATAAGCTTGAATTTCTCAGTGTTTCTATTTCACGCTGTAGCTGTTCAAGTTCTGCTTTTGGTAAGGTTACAGTTTCCATAAGTGATGAATACCGTGCTTTTCCTATATATACTTTTCTCTTACACTTTTCATTTCTTGGTTTTAGCATGTCAATTAAATTAGAGACAGCAAAATGCAAACCCATGGCAAAACTAGGAAGTGGTGTAGTTTTCCACGGAGCAGTGAAAATGTATTGAAATTAGAACATTTTATAAATATCCATAAATCCCCAATCCTTATGCGTGAAGTTGTAGATCCAATGTTAATAGGGGATGGCTCATTTGAAGGAAAGGGTTTTGTAAAAAAAGAATCTGGAATAGAAGAGGGATCAATAGCTATAGATCCTACACAGGAAGAAGTAATAGATATATTAAGAGGAGGTAGCGCATTTCTTAAAAGAGAAGCTTTCGAAGCAAGAGAATTTATTCCAGATTTCCAATCGATCACAAAAGAAAGTTTACTCGAAAAAACAGCTTTACTTTTGAATGACATGGACAGATTAGGCCTTCATTCCAGTAGATTTATGGTGTATAATCAAGGAAGTTTAGTTCATATAAGAGTTCCTCGCGTTAGAATCTATTTGGATCGGAATATGATTAGGAATATGATTTATAATGAGGAGTTAAGATGTTCTCCTTATACACACATTGTAAATGCAAAATTGCATTTGAGAGATATGCCAATTGACATGTTAATTGGCTTAGAAAGATACTCTGGACCGCCAAATACTCTTACACTTATTATGAAAGATAATATTAATCTAGAAGATGTTTTACTAGTTAGCCAATTACCAAATGCTCCATATGCTATAGGTTTTGTTTATGATTTTAGGAGAACTCCTTTAGCAAGAGAAAAGCTTTCTTCTATTGCAGGCATAGAAATTCCAGCAAAGCATTTTTCTGATTTGGCTAGCAGGAGGAGTAGTGTTATAGGTCAGAGTGCTAGATATGGAATAAAGGCTTCTATTCGTGTGCATCTCCAAGATGAAAGTCCGCAATTCCTAGACTGTTATGAAGTTGAAATTTTTGAGACTGCTGGTAGTAAATTTCGACAAGACACTCCAAAAATAGTAGAGAAAGCAAAATATCAAGATTGGCAAAATCATTTTTGTATTGTACCTAACCATAATGGTAGCTTTCCATTACTGCCAGTGAATGTTAGCGGAAAAAGTAAGGATGAAAGCTGGTCAGACTATCAAAGAAGAAAAGTAGCAAAACTTTTATTTGCAGCAGATTATAAAGGCAATTCCCTAGATACATTTGCAGAGTTTGTAGAAGGTCTTCCTCTTTCTATAGATGGTAGAAATCAGTGGTTTGCTAAATGGCGAATAAGAGAAGGTAGCTTAGATGTGATTTTTAATCCTGAATGGCAAAATCATAACACTGTTTTGGTATACCATAAGAGAAGCTCACAAGAATTCTCACCTGAGCATGTTTATAATGTAGTCCAAGAAATGGATAGCATAAGACATGAATTATCACGCACATCTAGTGTGGCTAGGTTTGTATAGAGTTTCTTATATCCTGAGCCAGAGTATTTCTCCAGAGAAAAACCTTAGCATGATAGAGCTTATTATTAGTAGAAGATGTAAAATTATCTATAATCACATAAAGAAATTAATAAAAGAAAATATAGATTTAACCACTAGCTTTGTCTATCTTTCTCAACACTTTATTAATAAACAACAATACCTTCTGTACAATATTAACATCCGCAAGTTCTATTGTAAATTCTTTGCTAGCAAAATATTTCCTATTATTCCCATCATAATATGTAATGCTTACAGTAAAATCATTCTCACCTTCACTTAAATCCTTTCCATTTAATTTTATTTTATAGATAGTATCTTCTTCTATCTTAGTAATATTAAATTCTTTAGCTATGTTTTTATTTCCAACTGTTATTTTTATGTTTTTTGCAGCAGAGTGAGATCTCTTCTCAATCTTAAACAGTATCTCAAACTCTTGTGAGTATTTAACTTTATCACTATACTCAAGCTCACTGATGTCTAAATCTGGGGTGTCCAAAACTTTAACTTTAACAATAGCGGCCTTATTAGTCTCAAACCCTGAAGCTGTAACAGGCAAATGTTTCTCTCCAGAAGAATTAAAACTAATATTGAAGAGTATATCTTCTTGCTGATTTATTCCCAAATCAATTGTTTTACAGTAATTTTGCAAGCAGACTCTTAAGCCCTTAAGCAATGATGTTCCAATGTTCTTGATATTGCAATTTAGCTCAGTTGTCTCATAAGTATAAAATTCCTCTTTTTTTGGTTTGCACTTAATATCAATCTTTCTGAAATAAACCTTGTGCTCTTGTAAGTTAGCTTTAATAATCTCTTCCATTTCTTCTCTTGAATTATATTGACCATTAGAAGAGGCTTGGAAAGAGCTTCTTGAAGTTTCATTTTTTATTGTATAAATCTCTAGAGGGAATGTATAGATAAATTTATCCTCAAGATTAGGAACCTGAACAAGCCAAAAAATAGTTCTTTTTTCTTTAGGTTTTAGCATTACTTGCATTCTATCATTGCCTATAAGTTCTACATCTTTAGGTCTTGCTAAGTAAAGTTCAGTTGAGATGTAATAATCTTGCAGATTCTGGATATTTGCCTGTATAAGATTGTAAGAGCTAAACTTGACATGGTCTGATATGGCTAGGAGTTTTAAGGACAGTTCTTCTGGAGATCTTATACTAGAAAGCGGATTAACATTAAATGATAATTTATCTGTTTGCACATCTACATTATAACTTCTCCATTCATATTTTGACGAACTCATTGAAGCATCTTCACTTTCTTTTAATGTAATATGAGAACCGTCAATAAAACCAAATTCTCCGTAGGTAACATCATACGGGACCCATCCATAGCCAGGAAAATAAACCTCAGCCCACGCATGAGGACCCCAGTCATTAATATCATTATAGTTTGTATATGCTAATCCAGTAACAAATTTTGCAGGTATGCCTAAAGATCTTGACATAGCTATAAAAAGTGCTGTCAACTCGTCACATACACCCTCTCTATTATTTAATACCCAGGAAGCTTTTTGACTTACATTTTCTGTTAAAGTGTCTAAGCTATATTCTACATTTGATTTCGTCCAAGACGCTAATTTGTGCATAACACTAAACAGATCATCATCACCCTCAGCTAATTCAGAGGCTTTTGCTATTATTGCTTTATTATCCGAATCTATAATCTTAGAAGGTTTAATATAAGCTTTGATCTCCTCTGGAATATCCTCCTCTTTAATTGGAAATTCTATTTTAGACTTAACCTTAATAGGTATATTATTTATCTTAACTTTAGCTTCAGATAAAAATTCTAGAGGGCTCTTTGTAGGATTATTCCATAAATAAAATATGGAATCTTTGCTAACCTCAGCATTAGGGAAATTGTATCTGCTAATTATTGTCTGTCTTTCTGTTTCTTTTGGAAAGTAGGATAAGTTGGCTTTTACATAATCAATCTCTGCATTAGAAGAAGTGCTAATTAAATGTATATTAGAACTGACTTTAGCATAGTAAGTAATTTCCTCACTCCTGTAGAAGAAGTTATCATCTGCATATATTAATGTAGCTAGAAGTAAAAACAATATAGCTGAGATAAAAGCAAATCTCATAATTAACATATTAAAAGGATATTATTTAAGGCTTTCTTATTATTAT
>CAZBGH010000065.1:0-8717 GCA_964491335.1 uncultured Methanosarcinales archaeon
TGTGGCAA
The DNA here is from genome assembly GCA_964491335.1 of uncultured Methanosarcinales archaeon. Taxonomy (GTDB): domain Archaea; phylum Nanobdellota; class Nanobdellia; order Woesearchaeales; family JACPIF01; genus JACPIF01. The sequence continues at coordinate 9 of CAZBGH010000065.1, forward strand.
GTGAACAGTGTGCCATCCTTTTCTGTTAGCACCCATAATACCTTCTAGTCTGTCATCAAGGTAAAGTATTTCACTATGCTGTAATGGCTCTAGTGCATTATATGCCTCATTAACTGCTGCCTGTGCCTCATCATAAAGGATCTCATTAGGTTTGTTAATAATTGCTTCGGGTAACCCAAGTTTATTGAGAAAAACACAATAAAAGTTGATATGTCGGAAATCGCAAAGGCGCACACTTTGGTACTTCAGTTCAAAGCAAGCCAGCGATTTCCGAGCATGCTCAAAAACACGCTCCGTACTTTAGTGCGGAGTGTTTTTGACAAAGTTCAGAATGAATTAGATGTTTTAGCATTTGATTTTTTTAAGATAATTCTAGAAACAAATCCTATTGCTCTGTTTGTGGAGAAAATGAGAGATTAATGGTCACAAAAAATACCTCTCAAGAGTAGTAAGAAATCCTTATATACACTACTCCCAGAGATAAATACTTCATGAAAAAAGTATTGCAGATTCTACTAATATTAGGTATCCTAATTTTTATTTCAGTTATCGGAATACTTATTTTAACTGTAAAGTTAGAACTAAGTTCAGAGGCTTCTAGATTTTCTGTCAAGTGTGATAAACCTTACATAAGAGTTGGTGCTAATTGTTGCCTAGATAGGGATGGTACCAAAATATGCGACCATGAAGAAAAGTTTAGTTCTAATGTGTATGATCTTAGTAATTGTGTTAAGCCATATATGAAAGTAGGTTATGATTGCTGTTTAGATAGGAATGACAATAGGGTCTGCGATCAGGAAGATTTTGTGTGTACTAAACCTTACATAGATGTAGGGACTAAGAATTGTTGCAAGGATGATAATGAAAACCATATATGTGATTATGATGAAGCAAGTGATATTGATTGTAAGAGCCCCTATCTAAAGATAGGGTATAATTGCTGTTTAGATAAAGATACAAACAAAATATGTGATTATGATGAGGAAAGGGATGTTGTTTGCGATAGGCCTTATATAAAAGTTGGATATGACTGCTGTATAGACAAGAATTTAAATAATATCTGTGATGTTGAAGAGAAGGGAAAAATTAGCTGTAATAGGCCCTACATTAATGTTGGTTATAACTGTTGCTTAGATAAAGATGCAAATAATATATGCGATATTGATGAAGAAAAGCCAGTTTGTAATAAACCATATATTTGGGGACAAGGTAATTGCTGTTTTGATGGTAATGATAATGGCATATGTGATTATAATGAAAATGTATATATAGAACAACAGCCAATAGAAACGCAGCCAACAACTGTTGAGAGTAGTTACTATGGAGATAAATATTAGAAGTTGAGGATAGAGTAGGAATCTAATATAAGTATCCAGTCTCAGTCAATTTCTTCTTTTTTTGGATCTGAAATCAGCGACCCACTACATTCTTTAATGAGATAACCCTTCGTGCTTGACTGAATAGAAATTGCCCTTTCTTCTTGTTCTTGATGTAACGCTTCGCTTTTTCTATGGAACATGGACCCCAGTCCTTCATACAGTTACACCTTATTACATAAAGAAATTTTTTGATACGGCAATCTCTAAAAATAGTTTGGGTCTCCGTTAAAAAAAGAAGAAAAGTATTATTCATTCTTATTAATATCTCTAATAGCATAACATAGTTTCTCAATGTTTAAAGTACTCCCAAGATTTACTCTGCCACCAGAATCAAGTCCGAATGTTGATGCTCTAGCTATTTTAATTCCATGCTTTCCTAACTCAACTGCTGTATCAACATCGGGAGACCAAAGATAACTTGCTAGGCATCTACTTCCAGGCGCTACTTGATACTCTGTTCCAACGCAGGCTTGTTCTAATGCTTCTAAATTTCTAGCAATCCTTGTTTGAGTCTCGGCTTGATATTCTTTATCACATAAAACTTCCCGTGCAGCTAATAGGCCTATACTATTGACTTCAATAGGGCTAATGGTTCTATCAAAATGCTCAGCCATTGATTTTGGGCTGACAACATAACCAACTCTAAGTCCTGAAAGACCATAAAACTTGGAGAAGCTTCCTAAAAAAGCGACATTTCCATTACCATTCACTAAGTAAGCTGCGGATTTATCGGGGATTATCGTATCAGCTTCATCAATGATATGAAATGTATCCGGATTAACCTTTACGAGTTCTTCAATCTCTTTGGGCTCTTTCATTGTACCAGTAACTGCGCTTGGGTTAGACATAATTGTAAATCCTATCTCCTTTTGTTTGACAAAATCTGCAATATCAGCAACAGAAAACTGAAACGGGAATTTAGGACTTTCTAGCCAGTTAACATTAGCTCTTTCTCTATTTGCATAATGAATAAATCCTGGGAAATCCGGTCTTAAGAGAGCAACATTTGTATCTGAGTCAACAAATATTTTGAATGAATAATCTATTCCAGCAAGTGCTCCAGCTGTTAAAAAGATTTGTTCAGCAGGTATTCCATGCAATTCGCCAAGTTGTGCACGCAGGTTCTCATCTTGTGCTTTCCAATGGTCATATATTAAAGCAGGTGTGTTGGTTACTTCCCTTGCAATTATTTCCATGACCATTGTTGACGGACCAACATTCTCGCACCCAGCTAGATCTACATAATCCTTCGGGCATCCACCAAACTCTGCAAATGGTGTGGGGATGATTATTGGTTGTACTGAATGTGGTTTGATTTTCATCTTATTGCCTTTATACTTACTAACTAATAAGTAGCAACCAAAACCTTATATATTTTATTAGTGTGATATCATACTAATATGGATAAAACTGTATTAACTCAGATTGGATTAACAGAATACGAAGCTGATGTCTATCTTGCATTACTCGCAAATGGGCAAATGTCAGCTTATGAATTGGCAGAAAAAGCAGGGTTATACAGACAGGTTACATATGATTCACTAAAACGGTTAACTGAAAAAGGCTTTGTCAGTTCTGTTCAAGAGGGAAAAACAAAACTATTCAAAGCAATAGATCCAAAATTAATCTTAGAATTTCTTAACGAAAGAACTGAACATTATAAGCAAATTCTACCTCAATTATCAAAATTAAATGAACAGGCACAACAACCTCTTTCAGTAGAAACCTATAAAGGGAAAAATGTAACCAGGATTGCTCTAAGAGATATAATCAATGCTTTAAAAGAAACCGGTGGAATAGTTTTATGTACCTCTATTGAAGAATCTCTTCCTTTTTCAAAATATAAAACAATTTGTGATCAATATGAAAGAGATATGATTAAGTTTAAAATTAAAGAAAGAGTAATTATTAGGCAGGGAGACAAAGGAATTTTTCAGCGGGGAACATCTACTTATAGAAAAATTCCTAAGAAATATTTTAATCCTAATCCTGTTCAGATTTACGGAGATAATGTTCAAACAATTGTTTGGGGTAATCCTGATTATTTGATAATTATAAGAAACAGAGAAGTAGCAGATTCATACAGAAAACAGTTTGAACTTCTATGGAAAAAAGCGACTAAATAGTTCCAAACTTTTCCCTTAATTGATCAATAGAATCATTGCTCAAATTCTTTATGACTAATTTCATTTTCAAAACAAAATCTTCAGCATTATTTAGTAATTCATCGGCTATTTCTTTCGTTATTTCGTCTTTTTCCGTTGTTACATAATATTGTTTGTCAATTCTTTCCTTCTTTGCGTCAGAAATTAATTTATACAATTCATCTTCCTCAAATAATAACTTCGGCAAAAGAATTGATCCTCCATGATTCTCACACTTAATGCCCACTCTGAATAATAATGCAAGAAGCAAATTATACATGGCATAATAAGACATTCCAATAGAATTTTCATAGAGATTATTCTGTAACAACAATTTGGCTGATTTTAAACAATTAGCTGATTTTTCCGAATAAGAGTCTTGAATCTCTTTTGATGGTTCAATCAGTTCCAGCTTTCCTTCTTTTTTCAGTTTATTCGGAAAATTGTTTGTCATAAAATACCTCAATTCCTTTGATAATTACGTGATCTTTTATAATTTCTTTGATTAGTGGGGATTTAGTATCAAATGAACCAATCTTGACGTTTATTTTTGAATGTATATCTTCAACAACTTTCTTAACATTTCTACTTTTAGTTTCAATGTAAATATCAATATCGCTATCCTTTTTTTCTAATCCTTTTGCATAAGAACCAAAAAGTACAATTAACTTCTCGTCAGTCTTTTTCATAGCCTCCTCAAATATAACACTTAATTCAGGGTGTTTTATCAACAGCTTTGCTAATTTATGTAATTCTGCTCGTAATATATAGGTATATGAGATAAGATTCTTTTTTAGGTAAAATATCTTATTCTTACCTTCTCTTCTAGAATCAATTACATTTTCTTTCTTGAGATTATTCAGCTTCCTTAAGATTGTGGAATGAGATTCATCCAGCTTCTTAGCAATTCCTCTAACGTGATTATCAGATTTCAACAATAATTCAACAACGTCTAGTTCCAGACTGCCTCTTTTTTGAACCATATGTACCAAATATGAACCAATAATATATAAATCTTTTGGTTGTAAAATAGAAAACGGAGACCCCCTACATTCTTTATAGCATGCATGCCACACGATTGTATAAGAGTTTAAGAGCATCTATTAGAACATATCTTTATCTATCATCCTTCACCTTTCTCCATGCTTTAGTTCTCCCTTAACTTTAGCTCGTGACTTGGGCTTGTACTTGTATACTCTATATTTACTCCTTATATATATGAAAGCTCCTAGTGCTATTACAATAATTATACCTATAATTGCCCACAGCGCATTATAACTAGTGCATTCATGCATTAAAGGGAAGGTGTAGTTTTCGCATTCTAAGTCTTTGCACCTATAGAATTTATTATCACAAAATTGATTATTGGAGCATTGCCAATCCGCTTCACATTCTATCTTTGACAATGGTAAGACTGTGAGACTTTTTATAACCCTATCACAGACTATACCAGAATTATCTACACTACTATCAGCATTTAATACGCTAACCTGGATGCAAGGTTTGTATTGGAAAGTGTAGCCTTCTTTTGGAGAGATAATAGTATCTTCGTATGTTATAGTGTAATCCTCAGAAGGATTCAAGGATTTTTCTAGTCTATAGCTTGAAATAAGCTGTTGTGTATTGACATCTACTATGCTTACAAGGAGTATCTGAATAGTCTTGTTAAGATTATTCGTAACAGAGATAGTATAATTTATAGGCGTACCCTCAAGGCATCTTTTATCTGCGCAGGAGTAGGTTGCATCTATTGCTCCGGTAGCAAGGTCAGCAATGCTAGCCATCTCAGTAATAATTGCTACTGCAAAAATTATAAATGATAGATTTCTTAGGTAAATCTTCATATGTATAGAAATAAGACCGTCCTTTAAAAAGCTTTTTACACATCATGTAAAAACTACATAATGCTTACAGCATGCCAGCAGTCTCTGACTGGTGGTTTTTGACAATCTAAAATAATATGGGAATAGAATCTTTTTAACTATTACTAAAAACCTCTGGAGTTTGTAGTCTTGCTTTGTATGTGTCTCTTATTTTGTCAATTGCTTCTTGAGGGTTAGTTGGCAAACTTCCAGCACTGCCTGCAGTACAAAATTCGCCTTTGTAATTATCATCAGAATCACAAATTTCATACCAAAATAAACCTATAGGACCTTTAAAGCCAACTGCCTTCTCGGCATTGCTACGTTCTCTTAATGAAGCCTTCACAATCCTGAATTCTAAATTAGGCTCTTCAGGCAGTCTGAGTATCTCTCCATGTACTCCTTCTATAGGTCTCTCGAGAGCTTGGAATGCAGGAATTTTATTTTTCAGATGCATAAGTGTTGTGGAAACTACTAGTATATTTAAACTTAATGCCTAAAAATCTTGAGATCCTTAACTTAAGTTTGTTTTTAACTAAAATAAAAGATTAATAAAATAGTCTAATAATGCAATAATTAGCATTACGCTTTGCTTCGCAAAGCTGTGCCATTAGTCCGCTAATCATAGATGTGGTGTGCACTAGCGGACACTTAGTCAAGATACACACTAAGTGCAAAGAAAATAATAAAGATATAAAAAAAAGTAATAATCTCTTAATGAGGTTGCTATACCTTAACTTATGATCTCAAAAATCGTACCTCAAATAAGTACCACAGCGGTATTATGTTCACATCAATGTTAAAGGGACAGTCGCTCTTTTTGCAAGGTAGTCATAGAATCCAAAATAAATACTTCCACTTATTTTAGGATGAAGGGGGACTACTGATTGTGGTCTTGGATCTAATGTTTCTGCAAAATCAGACATCATTTCGCTGAGAATTTCAACTAATACTCTTTTCTGTTCAGGAGTATAAACATTTTGCCTTTTATATGGGTTTCTAGGAGGAAGTCTGCTATCATCAATTTTAGGAGGGATATGTATACTGTAATTGTGATAATACTCTAAAGCTTTGTATAATAACCTCAGATCTTCTATTGTTGCGTATCTAAGATTTTTTGGGTTGAATGCAGCTCTAGTAAGTTGTTTTATTTCTCTAGCTACATCAGTCCTTGTAATTAAATTATCAATATCTACTAGCATTATACCTCTAACCCCAAGCCCTTTAGAATTATTTCAGGGTCGAATTTCTGCAAGTCTTCATATTTTTGGCCTGTGCCAAGGTATAATATGGGGCTTTTGGTTACATAGGAAGCTGAGACAGCTGCCCCTCCTTTTTCGTCTATGTCAGCTTTTGCAAGTATAATGCCATCTATGCCTATAGATTCTTTGAATGTTTTAGCCTGTTCAATGCAATCATTACCAGTTATCGCCTCTCCTACAAAAATCTTGAGATCAGGCTTTGAAACTCTAACTATCTTCCTCATCTCATCAATTAAATTTGTATTGCTGTGCATCCTGCCAGCAGTGTCAATGAGCACAACATCAATCTTTTTTGATTCAGCATGCTTTATAGCATCAAATGCAACAGCTGCTGGGTCTGAGCCGTAGTCATGCTTGATTAATTTTATTCCTATAATGTCTGCGTGCTTCTGCAACTGGTCTATTGAGGCAGCTCTAAAAGTATCAGAAGCAGAAATGACTACTGACATTCCTTTGTCCTTTAAAAGCTTTGCAAGCTTAGCTATAGTTGTAGTCTTGCCAGAGCCATTAATTCCAAAAAAACAGATTACATAAGGTTTTTTCTTCTTTACCATCTTCAAAAGGTCGTAATCAGCTTCTTGAAATAAGCTCTTAATTGATAATGTTAAGCTTTTTGCAATAGTTTCTTCTACCTTAGTCCTTTTTATAGGTATGTCTACAAGTTTTATCTTTAAGTCATCTTTTATCTTTTCTATCACTTCAACAGCAACATTATTCTCAAGTAAAGCCAATTCTAGCTCCCAAAATAAGTCCTCAAACTGGTTTTCATTAATCTTTTTAGTAACTATTTTCTCAGTTACAGAATGAAAAAATCCTCTTTTTGATTTTTCTTCATCATCCCTTTTGGGCTTTTGCTTAAATTTCTCCTCTTTTTTTTCTGCTAGTAGTTTAGTTCCATCACCTTCTTTTTCCTTATACACATCTAGTTCTAACTTAGATTTCTGTATGTCACTCTTTGATTCCTCATTTTTTTTTCCTTCTTGGTGTACTACTATTTTCTCTTTTGCTTCTTTTTCTAGGTCTTCTTTTCCAACAAAGGTTTCCTTAAGTCTCTCGAAAAAGCTTTTCTTTTCTCCTTCAGTCTGTGTTCCTTGAGTCTGTGTTTTTACCTCTGCAACTTTCTCAGGAACCCGCTTTTGTACCACCTCTTCAACTATCTCTTCTTTACCTTCTGATTTAATTTTTTCAGAAATCTTGGAGATTGTAGAGTTTATCTTGTCTTTTAGAAATTTAAACATACTGACACCTACTAAAATTTTTTATCATTTAAGCATTCCTAGTTCCTGTTCAATCTCTGCAGCTTTCATTACCAAAGAGCGTATATCTTTTGATAACTGAACTCGGAACTGTTGGAATTCTCTTAGTTGCTTATTTAAAAGCTCTTTTGCCTGCTCAATGTTTTTAGTAATTGCAACACCAGATCCCACATTAACAATTAACTCATTTGAGTCTTTTAATTTAGCTTTGCTAAATAACCCAGGAGCTATTTGAAATAGGATCTCAGCCTCTTTTTTTGAAGACTTAAATTCGTCAAGGTTTATCACAATCCCTTGTAAGTCAATAACTTGGGTTTCTACTACTTGTAATTGTTTTTCCATTTGCTTTATCTGTTGGTCAAGCATTTGATATTCCATATACAATTTTTGCATTTGCTGCTCTTCCTTATTCCCATTGATTTCATTTACCATTTATATACTGAATATAGTATAGTTTTTAAAGGTATCTGGTGATTCGGCTCTGTCCCAAATGAAGGGTTAGGTCAATTCCAACGAAGTTGGTGCCGAACTTTGTTCGAGCATTGTGAGCATCTTTTATATCTTACAGCTAAGTCGACAGGGGGAAGTCCCTTACGGGGATGTCAACTTATCAGTTTAAACATAAAAATGCGAACCGACCTAACCCCGAGCAAAGCGAGATTTAGGACAGAGCCTGGTAATTCTTAGTCTAAAATTGTTGCCATTTTATTGAAAGAAACAATTCTACATTTAGATAAATAGTCTATCAGTGCGGCTCTGTAGAAAGTCTTAAGTAAAACACCCTCTCTTGCATTGCAAAAGAGGGG
>CAZBGH010000066.1:0-7240 GCA_964491335.1 uncultured Methanosarcinales archaeon
ACAAAGCATAATCCACTAGACAAACCACTAAACAGAACTTATGCAAACAATTTAACAACCAATTTTTCATACGATAGCCAAAATTTAAGATTAGTGGAAATTAAAACAAATGATATACAAAAGTTATCTTATACATATGACTCAGTTGGTAACATCATAGCAATTAATGATAGCCCTAATAATCGAAGCCAAGCTATGACTTACGATTCTCTAGATAGACTACTTAGTATGTCTATTAATGGGGGCCAGTCATTTGTATATTCATATAATCCAATTGGGAACATCCTAAAAATAGTAAGAGACAGTAAGAATACTACCACCTTCATTTATGGCACTAAGCCTGTTCATGCTCCATCTCAAATCATAATAGGAGATTCTGGCTCAGATATACAGAAAACTAATGTTCTGTATGCTAATGGCAGCACAAGAGTTATCTTATTCTATTTGCTTAACGAGAATAATGCTTCGTTTGCAACTAATTGGACTGTTAATACAGGTGATGCAGTTATAAGTTCAAATAATCCAATAAATTTGGTTTATAATGATTCAATTCTAGTTATACTAGAAAACAACTATACCTCTCCAAGAGATTATTCAGTTAACATCAGCTCACAATCTGATTATGCTAATGTATCATTTAAACTAGGAATTAGAGCAACAGCTTTAGCCATCTTAAATACAACCTTATCAAATATCTTCTATAGATTGGTTTTATTCAATGATTTTAGTACTAATCTTTCAGGAACATGGAACTGTAGCAATGGAATACAATCATCATTCAACTTAGGACCTAATGTAGAGTTAGTTAATATAACACAATACAATTACAGCTCTCCAGGACAAAAAACTATAACTTGCACTACACCAAATGATACTAAGTCAGTTGATCTTGCTATAAAAGGCATAAAGGTTGAAAACGTAACTCATTCATTAATTTCTGAAAACAGAAGAAACATTAGCTTTGATATAAGGAATTACTACGATCCTTTGACTGTAGCTTATAATATCACTAGTGATGGTCAAACCTTTACAGGAACATCTTCTGTTAATAATGTAACTAGAATTAGCCAGGATATAAACTATACAACTGACGACTCTAAAACCATTACAATAAGGATTAATGCAACGAATACCTCTGACATCTATAATGAAACATTTACTGCAAGAAACCTCAAGATTGAGAACTATACTAGATCTAACACTTCGTTCACTACTACATATAGATTTGACATTAAAAATTATTGGTCACTACCTTTAACAGTCTCATGGAACATTTCAGATCCAGTCTACGTCAATTCTAGTTTTACTCTTCAAAGCAATGATTCGGTAAGTGTTTACTTTGAACATAACTATTCCCAGGGTATTAAGCATCCAGAGATTAATGCTTATTCTGGCCAATTCAAGGACACTATTATCGATACATTTGTAAGTAAACCTCTAGCAGTAAATGATAATCAAATTTCCTATGAATCTGCTAACTCATTTGTTGCAAGACATGCTATAAAGAATTTCAATATTTCACAGAACGTTTCATGGAATCTTGATAATAGTGCTCAGAATATATCTTCAAACGTTCAAATAACATTAGATAAGGGTGAAGAAGTTATCACAATAATTGAGTTAAACTACACTACGCAAGGAGTTTATGCATACACATACAAGGTAAATTCAAGCTCAAACAATGATAACGTTACAGGAGCAGTCGTAATAAATTAAGGAGGTTAAGCCATGAAAAAGATAGGAATTGCAGTTGCTGTATTATTGCTGATTCTAGCAATTAGCAGCGGTGGAACAAATCATACCAAGCTGGATTATCTGCAATTAGTAGAAAACAAGGCGGACATAACATCTGGCTATACTTGGTATAGAATGTGTAATCCTACTTCTGTCTCTTATTCAATTAGCGACAGCTCTAAACTTAATGTAACTTTTATTGAGGTTAAGAATAGATTGACGAATAATCGATATACTAAACTCACAAATGTAAGTTTTTCTATTACAAAGTACGATAATTTCTGCACTAATTATAATATCACTTATCCGTCAGCTAATGCAAGTCCAGAATGGACTGAAACTGTTACCAATTGTGTCTTAAAGGCAAACGGCACTACGACAGGCTATCATCTTGAATGGCTTGAATGGAACCCAATTGGAGAAATAATACCTGCTAATACTTGTTATGATATAAAGGTAGAAGGAACTTATCAAGCAGTATTAGATGGTACAGCTATTGATAATATTATTTCATTTGCAGGATTTTCATATGACGAGTATGCTTGGTGGAATACAACATGGAACACAAGATGCCAGATTAATCTTACTGCACCAGGAGATATACTTCATCAGAATGATGAGAATAATCCCTGGGATTATATAGAAATAAGACCAACTGCTGAATGTAACTTTAATTCCACTGGGGATCTTAAAGATGTTAGAATTGTAAAGAATAACACTGAAGGAACTATGACTGCATTAGTAAGAGATAATTACAAAAATCAATCCATTATTTTTATGCTAAACTCATCAATAAATGGGACAACAGATATAAATTACTATGTATATTATAATGCAACAGGTATTGAAGAACCTTCACAGACTGATTACGTCATGCTATCGGGAGCAGGTAATATAAGTGTAAGGAACAGAATTTATAATATCTCTAATTGTGCTATAACAAAGTGTATTAATGCTAATGGTGATAATGCTAACAGGTGCGGGAATTATGGTATTGGCGCTCTATCTGTAGACGGAGACAATACTTTTGTTTGTGGTGGCATAGGACTTGATGGTAACACTAAACAGTGCTCAATTAGATATGACGGCAGTCTATATGCAGAGATATATTGCGAGAATGGGGGGACTAATAAGCCAGGAAATTTATTTAGAATTTATGCGAACGGTTTCATAAACTTGACTACTTCAGTAGGTACATCATCGAGTATTTCTGTTATAAGGGATGCATTTTCCAACGATGCTACAAACGGTTATGATGATAACAAATGGTTTGATGGCAAAGTAGATAGAAATATGCAGACCGATCCAAATACTGATTTTAGTTCTGATGCTTATGGAAATGGTACAGGCATTACCTTTAATTATGGTAGTCCTGCATGGGGGCAGGATTTGGGACTGCGTGAATGGTATGTTAATCAGTCCATAACATATACGACCAGTGTAAGAAGCTCCTATAATGGTAATGGATTATTCCAAATAAATCCATCTGCAACGAATGGGGGTTCCTATAATTTCTCAAGGTGGATTGGATTTACTACAAATAAATCAAATGATCCCTACTGGTACTATAGAGGAGATTACATTGCAAAAGGATTAAGAAATCCAGTTACATATAAGCTAGGTACTAGTGAAGCAAGTTCTGGAGTTACTCCATCTCCTTATGTGTCAGAAGGAAGTGGTGATAATGCAATAGAACTAGGCATAAATCAGAGTGTTATAGGAACTCAGGCTTCTATTTATAACGACAAAAGAGTTTACATAAGAACATCTAATAATACTCAGTCACTAGGAAAATTTGATAAAGTTGCTACATCAGGAAATCAAGTATGGGCAATCAATTATGTGACTGAAGATGACCCAACAAGTAATTTTACATATATGACTAATATAACACTAATATTCTATGTTCATGAAATTACAAACATCACTACTACAGCCAATATCATAGAACAAGTGAAAGCATTTATCAACACTACTAAAAGATAATTAATAACTCCTCAATCCTTCGCCAATTTCTCAGAATCCCACATGTCTCTAGGATTATCCTTTCTAGCTATTAAGAATTTATCCATAACTAAGTAATCAATCCCTGTTCCCATCATACATCTGTAAGCATCATAAGGTGTACATACTATTGGCTCTCCTCTTATATTAAAAGAGGTATTTATTACAATTGGCACCATGCTTAATTTCTCAAATTCTTTTATCACATTATAATACAACTCATTAATGCTCTTCCTTACTGTCTGTAATCTACCTGAACCATCAACATGTACAACAGCTGGTATTTTTTTCCTTTGAGCCTTGACTACAGGATAAACCATCAGCATAAAATCAGCAGATAATGGTATTGGCTTATCACATTCAAAATACTTATGTGCATCTTCAATTGTGACTGCAGGTGCAAAAGGCCTGAAAGGCTCTCTATGCTTAACCTTAATATTTAGAATATCTTTCATTTTTGGGTTGCATGGGTTTGACAATATGCTTCTTGCTCCTAAAGCCCTAGGTCCCCATTCCATAGCACCTTGAAACCAGCCAACAACCTTATTTTTCCAGATAAGCTCTGCAACTATTTTTCCCAGCTCTTTTTCGTCAAGTTGAGTATACTTAACCAAGTTCTTATCCAAAAATTCTTTAACATCTTCTGTTGAATAACTAGCTCCTAGATAAGCATGCCTCTGCACAAAGCTCCTTTTATTTCCAAGTATTGTATTCCATATATAATAAGCAACTCCTAGTGAAGTTCCTGCATCAGATGCCGCAGGCTGTATATAAATTCTTTTGAAAGGACTATTCCTTAATATTTTACCATTAGCAACAGAATTTAATGCAACACCTCCAGCCATGCATAAATTCTCAGATTTTGTTTCCTTATAAAGTCCATTAATAATCTTAAGTAATATTTCTTCAATCAATTTCTGTAAGGATGCAGCAATATCTTTATGCCTTTGCTCTAACTCTACCCATTTTTTCCTTACAGCTCCAAACTCTTTCAGGAATTTATTGCTTGGCATTCTCAATTTATAGTGATATACAAAATATGACATATCCATCCTATAGCTTCCATCATCTTTTACATCTACTATTTTCTTCATCTTTTCATAATACACAGGTTTTCCATATGGTGCAAGCCCCATTACCTTATACTCGTCATTATTAACCTTAAATCCAAGGTATGCTGTAATTGTACTATAAAGCAAGCCAAGAGAATGTGGAAAATACACATGCTTAAACAGCTCTATATCATTTCCTTTTGCCACTCCAAGGGCAGTAGTAGTCCATTCCCCAACTCCGTCTACTGTAAAAATTGCAGATTCTTTAAAAGGGCTAACTAAATATGCAGAAGCAGCATGCGCAAGATGATGCTCAACAAATATTATCTTTCTCTTATACCCAAGTTTCTTCTTGATTAAAGAATGCACTCTTAGTTTCTCATTGATCCATGAAGGTATAGATTGATAGAATGCCTTAAAACTAAATGGGAACATTTCAATATGCTGGCTCAACAATCTTTCAAATTTTAGCAATGGTTTCTCATAAAATCCAACATACTCTAGATCCTTTCCTGTTATCCCTGCTTTGTGCAAGCAGAAATTAATAGCATTTATTGGGAATCTTATATCATGTTTTACTCTAGTAAACCTTTCTTCCTCTGCAGCAGCTACTATTTCCCCATCTTTAATCAAACATGCAGCTGCGTCATGATAAAAGCATGATATCCCAAGTATGTACATTTAATTCCCCCCAAAACTTTAAAAAACCTTAAAATCAAAAACTTCTATAATAATCTTCAATCTTCCTCTTACCAACTTTCTCTTTTATCCAGTAACTCTCCTTTGATCCCTTTTTAATATCCAAGAATTTTTTACCTGCTATTTTTGCAAAAAGCCATGTTACCCCAACCCCTATAAAATATACAAAAAATAGCAGTACGAAATTTACTATACTAGTTATTATATGTCCAAAACTCTTAAAGCCATGTAAAAATCCTTTAAATAAAATTCTCACTTGCTCCATTAATACACCTACACACACTTCAGGCTAATTTTCCCTTTCTTTATTCTTTCTTTAACATTAACAATTTTATAATAACATAAATCAAATAAAACAAAATTATTATCCCTACTAAGTCAAAATACTTTATAGAAAATATCCTTCTTAAAATTATAAAAAATAGTATCGAAATAAAAATTAGCAATGCTACAAGAAACCCCAAAAATTCTCCAATCATATCATATCCAATATATTCTTTCTCTTGAAACATTTTACACCAAATTAGTTAATTATTCTATATTTACCTTTTATTATCTTTTATTAAACATACTTAATTTTTAATAGGGCTTTTAATAGAGCCTTACTACATAATTAATAAAGTTTGTGTCTTTATTGGCTCCAGTGAAAATAGTCTTGCCATGAAACATAAACTTCGATCAATTAAGTCTTCTAATTATATTTCAAGCATAATTCAATACTAAAAAACAAAACATTTAAATAGTAGTATCATAATTATACATACCATGAAAGCAACTATAGTTTTAGATAAGGAAACAGAAAAAGAGTTAAATGAACTTAAAACTTTTATAAATACCTCAAAGAGCAGACTAATTAGAGACGCTATCAGGGAATTATATTTTAAAGAAAGGAGGGCAAGAGAAAATTTATTATTTTTCGTTAATCTTTATAATGAAGGTATAATTACAAATGATTTATTATTTCTTTTACTGCCAAGAAAAGATGCAGAAGCTATTATAATAGGCTCAAAAACAGGTAAAGAGGCAGCAGAAGTTGTCAAAAGTAATAGTTGATTCTTCCACTTTAATTGCACTAGAAAGAGCAAATTTAATTAATTTTCTAAATAAAATTGATTACAGCACAATTATACCTATAGCTGTAAAAGAAGAAATAATAAATGAAAGAATATTAAAATTTTTAATTATACAAGAATTAAAAGGAAGAACATTAAAGCTTAGCAGAAGTCTTGAGCATTTGGGCATAGGCAAAGGAGAATCACAATGTTGTGCTTTAGCTAACAAGTTAAAATTAAAATTTATAATCTGTGACGATAGAAAATTCATAAGGCAAAGATTCTTTTTATACAACAAAAATATACGAAATATAAAAGTTTTAGGATTCTCTTTTTTTCTACATATGTTCTATAAAAAAAGATTAATAAAAGATGTATGGCAACAACTTGATAATATTATTAAGTTAAACCATTGGGAAAGAAGCGAAGTATTGATTGCAAATTACACTCTTTTGAAAGAGAGGGGGTACTAAATAAAATTATCTATAACCCTCTTCTATGGTGCCTATCTTTTGAGGATTTATGTGCACAATGCGGCGGCTATCCACATAAATTCTATGTACTGAGCTTTGGTCATGATCTTTTGTTGTGCTTCTGCTTTAATCCTCTAATAATTGATTATATGCCACTCTTGTGTATGCTGCTAAAAATCCTCTATACTGATATTCTTGCAAACCCAAAATATCTATTATCTCTTCT
>CAZBGH010000066.1:7340-8578 GCA_964491335.1 uncultured Methanosarcinales archaeon
GCTCTATCAAAGTTCTTTGATGAGAAGACTGAGAAATATTCAAAGATATCACCTTTAGCAAAAGAGATGATAGGCTCATTAGAAGAATTTACTCTTAGAGGTGGTAAAAGAATAAGGCCTATTCTTACGATATTTGGCTATAAAGCAATTTCTGGAACTGACAATCCTTCTATCACAGAAGCAGCTTTAGCTGTTGAATTAATGGAATCATTCTTACTAATACATGATGACATCTTAGATCAAGATGACTTTAGAAGAGGGCATTACAGTATGCATAAGCTGTATGAGTTAAATGCAAAAAAGCTTTATCCACCTTCTAATACAAAACACTTTGGCAGCAGTATGGCCATTATGGCAGGTGATCTTTTATCTGTCTTAGGTAGTGAGGTAATCACCAGCTCCAGCTTTCCTGATGATTTAAAGATTAAGGCAATTGATAAATTTAACAGGGTTATAATAAATACCATTTTTGGCCAGATAATGGATTTTGTAAGTGAGCTTAATCCTGAAGTTTCTGAACTTGACATTTTAAGGATTAATGAGCTAAAGACAGCAATCTATACTATAGAAGGCCCTTTGCATATAGGCGCAATACTTGCAGGAGCTTCTCAAACACAGCTTGACAGATTAACAAGATATGCAATACCACTTGGTCAGGCTTACCAGATTTATGATGATATTCTTGGCATGTTTGGTGACGAAAAGAAATTAGGAAAGCCTATTGGCTCTGACCTTAAAGAAGGGAAAAAAACAATATTGATCCTAAAAACCTTACAGCTAGCTAATGCTCAGCAGATGAAAACTATTACTAGGATGTTGGGCAATAAATCACTAACAAATACTCAAATAGATGAAGTCAGGAAAATAATCATTGAAACAGGTTCCCTTGACTATTCAAAAGCTCTAGTCAAAGAATTAACTGAAAAAGCAAAGTCTTATCTACAGTACTCAGACTTCAAACAAGAAGGCAAAGAATTTTTACTGTCTCTAGCAGATTATATGGTAGATAGAGAGAAATGAGCTATAAGGAATAATTAATTAAAATAATTGTCCAAAAAAGAAAATAGCTAACAAAAATAGTAACACTAAATAACAAAATAATTAATAATAATCTAATTTGCATTAACACATGCGAACTAGCCCAGAATAAACAAAAGAATATAATTCGGAAACGAGTCACTTTGTGTATGCCATTGGTCCGCCAATCCATGAAGATAACATGAATGAGGCGGACAGAC
>CAZBGH010000067.1:0-8400 GCA_964491335.1 uncultured Methanosarcinales archaeon
GAAATGAACTATAACGCCCTCCATAGGGTTAAAGAAAAATTATTTGTTTTAAAAAGGTTATTATTTTTAATCAGCGACATAAATAGTAACTTATTTATATAAATTCACCTCTGGATTTCGTAAGAGGTGTTACTTATGAAATCAGCAAGAATAAAAGAGCGTGAACTTATAATCAAATTACCCATAGGATTATATTCATTTCTATCTAGCATTCTCCTTTCAGCAAAATACCTTGATAATAAATATCGTAATCTTTATATACTATACTCTTATAATGCAACTTGGTGGTACTTTGGTAATCATAGGATTTTCGTATAAGAAGTTTAATGTGGAAAGAAAAGGCATACCAACTGGAAAGATTAACATTAGTAATAATATTGTAATCCAAAATGTCGAGGAAAAGCAATTATCGCTTGGTGGAAAAGAAAGACAAGAAGGACTGATATTTACTTTTGAGTTCACCTCAAATTATGAGCCAAACATTGGAAGCATTGCTCTTACCGGAGAAATAGTCTATATGGAAGATCCTAAAGTGGTAAAAGAAATTTCCAAAAACTGGAAGAAGGATAAAAAACTACCTCCAGATATCATGAAAGGCATTATGAACAATATACTTACAAGGTGCATTGTCCAAGCACTAATTTTAAGCCAAGACGTAAACCTACCTTCTCCAATACCACTTCCGCAGCTCTCTGAGCAAACTAAGTAAATTTTATGATTATAATCTATTCTATTACAGAGCCAATAAAACAACTTGCTAAAAACAAACAAATAATCCTAATCTCACATACACTCATCTAACACAAAAGGAGAATGACCAGAAACATGACATCCTCCCCGCACTAAAGTATGGGGTTTCCTCAGCCATAGGCTGATAGCTTTGCTTGGTGGATATCTTCCTGATGCTTGACATAATTGTCCACAATATCCACTGTGTTGTATCCTACGCTACCTGCATACCCACTCGGACTCCAAAAGTGCCCTCTCGGATATCGAAGCCTGAACTTATCTTGCCGTCTAAATAACAAGTAAGATGAACCCCCTTTTAGAAGCTGGAGAGCTTTGCTCTGTGACATTGAAGGTGGAAGTTCACAAATGGCATGCACATGCTCAGGCATAACACCAAGTTCTCTGATAACAATCCCATGCTTCGCTGCCACTTCTCTAACAGCTTCCTCACAAAGGCTTTTATACTCGTCTTACCTCATCATCCTGTAACGATACTTGGTACACCACTGTATGTGAAAAAGCCTATCACCATTCATCCGCAAACTAAAGTAAGCGGATTTCTGGCGAAACTATTAAAAACCCAGATAAAGTCATAGCTAAATTTTGTGTCGGGTTGAATGATGCTCTTGCAAAATTCAATAGAAAGAATATACCCATAACTATTATTTCTAAATTTGGTAAGATAACAACCGCCAAATCACCTAAACCTGAGATGTAAGAACTTATATTTATGCGTTTCTTTTGTCTGACACTAAACAATAGAAAGGTATTTATATTAGATATTTTAATATTATTATATTAAGTTAAATTATATGCAGAGTTAAGGTAAATATCTCTTATATAAAAAGAGTATAAAATGAGGTGTGCATAAATGCGTCATAATAGGAAGGCTTCTCTTAGCTTGTCAATGGAGGCTATTGTCATACTTATACTTGCCATTACATTGCTCGGTCTAGGCCTAAGTTTCATGAGAGGTCTCTTTAAGAATATAGGTGGCAAGGTTGATGAGGCTGTGAATGCACAGTCATTAGTCAACCCTCCAACAATAGACAATCCTATAACTACATCTCGTACCAGCTTAACATTAAGGCAAGGTGAAGATGACAGTATAACAGTGGCATTTCTTAATGTACTAACTGGTGATGCTAGTTGTCGTCTTAAACTAACTGAAGCTGGCAGTAGTAGTGAATGTGAAGGAGATGGGCAAACTAGTTGTGACATCCCAATAGTATTTTCCACAGCTGAACTGAATATGAAAAAAGATCAGATTAATACATGGGAGATTGCATTATCTCCAAGGTCTAGCCAACCTGAAGTGGGTCCAACTGGTCAAACATTCATTTATACAGCGAAAATGGAGTGTGATGGCGTCAGTTCAACCATTGATGGCTATGATACAACAGATCCGCAAGACTCTGCATACTCAAAAGATATAGTAATAATTATTAAGCCATAAAATGAAGTGCAAAGCATTTCATATATAGAAATAAGTTTTATAAAATGAAAAAAAGACTAACACAAAGCGAGGAATTTGAAATAATGAAGCTTGTTTTAGATAAATTCTTGTGGTTTGGTTTTGGTATAATGGGTTTTGGCCTTTACAAGATGGTTACAGATACTTTGCTAACCGGAGTTGCGTGGATGGTTATAGGTATAGTTGTACTTCTATTGTTTATGATTGTAATAGTCAAAGAGTACGAGGTAATTAGTTAAAACAGAGTAAAAACAAGCAGATTTCTAGAAATTTAATTGAAAAGTATCGCAGAGCCACGTAACTCAGGAACAGTTCATTAGGTATCACAGATACTGAAAAATAGTAATTAGTTAGACTTAAAATAAAACTTTAATTTGCAAATATAAGTTAATTATAAAAATAAATAAAATATAGTTGAAATTAATAAAAATCTATTAGAAACTAATTTGCAAGGTAAGTTCCATTAGAAAATAAATTATTCATCAAATCGTATAACACACTATAAGTATCTTCAATTAAAATCTGAGTGCTTGTCTGCCACAGGCGTCTTTTATACGCTGTAAAACCCGAAGTTCTCATTTTTTGCTAGAGGTCCACCATTGCAGTAAGGACATAAATTAACAATAACTTCTTTATTTCTTGAGAATCTATAGCCGCATTTGCTGCATTCATAGCTTATTTTCTGTGATGGAAGATCCTTAGTCTTATGCTTGTCTGTTTTAGTTGAAGAGGCTGATAAGGTAGGCATTGGCTTGATCAAACCATTGACTGAAGATTGGGCATTACTCATCTCTATATTATGACAATCAATGCATATTAAATCTTCACCATTCTTTGAATATCTCATACTTTTAATAGGGACCTTTTTCTTACACTTCATACAAGCTATAGTCACATTACTATACTCGTCCATTTCCATTCACCTTAGTCAATATAACTTGTCTATACTGTATTCTTTATAAGAACTAATATAAAAAATCTATCTTTTTTGGGTTCAGTAGAAATCCTCTCACCTTCGTTCGGGTAGTGCATGCCTCGGCTTAGCTGTACAATTTCAAGTCTGACTTTCCCCGTAAGGGACTTCCCCCTTGTCAGCCAAAAGTTATAATCTAAGAGCCTCGGGAAATTAGCACTACCTTTAGGATTTCTACTGAACTCTTTTTTGAATAATAAAATCTCCTATTCTAAAAGATAAAATTTAATAAAGACAAAATAAAACATAGTGATAAAATGCAATTCAAGGAAGATGAACAGAAGGATAAAGAGCTAATAAAATTTATAAGAAAAGAAGAAAATGATCCTAAGAAATTTGCAGAAAGGTTAAGCAGTAATCTTACTCAGAGATATGGGCTTGAGTTTGGCGGCAATATTGAAGTAAAATATAGTCTATTGGGAAGGAAATTCTTACTAAAGACTTCTAATGGCAAAGGATTTGAGATAGAAGAGCATGAGCTCATGGACCTACCTATCCATTTAAGAATTCTAAGAGAACAGAATGCAAGAGAGAAAAGGCAGTAAATAAAAAATTTTGTTAATGTAAAGTAGTTAACTCCTCATATAGGGCCTTTGGCGAAGGGAAGGGTACCGTCAATTTGTGAGCATATGCCAAATAAAAAAAGCAGGCGACAAGGGGGATGTCCCTTACGGGGAACCATGAAAATCAAAGATTTTCAGGGTGCCAAAAATGCTTGCATTTCCTAGAAAATCTTTTAGATTTTCTGGACCAGAAAAGCTTGGCTTTTCTTGGTTTTAGCATGTCGCCTTCTACTTATACAGTAAGATGCGAACCGACGCTACCCCGAACGCAGTGAGCCTTTGCCAAAAGCCTAGGTTGTGGGTATTTTATAACTTTACTTTACAGTTAAGTGATATTAGCAATTGTATTTTATCAAATATCATAGCTAGATTTATATTGATAAAAAAAATTTCTTATGTTAATATTAGACTAACACAGCAAGGTGATGTGGATTGATTATTGCACCTTCTTTTAACATTTGTTTTATTTCATTTTGCGAAAAAGAGACACGCCATCTTAAATTAGAGCCTGTCAAATGTGGAGTGTAACCTAAATGCCATGCTAATTCCTCTATGCATCTTACAAATGTTTCATCACTATCATTTATTGTTAAGTCATGGCTAATTCTTTTACGCTTAACAATAGTTCCCATTGTAGCTATTAAACCAGAAAAATAAGCATATGCAATATTATCTTGCCATTGCTTATATGGTCCTGGAGGCTGTACTTGTATTTTAGGTGAGGAAAACCCTAAATCATCTCTTAGCCAAGTTGCAATAGCTTTTGAGCCTATGTTCATTATTGGACGTTCAGAGTTTTCAACTTCATCACAATCTACAGGGACATTTAAACCATGTATATCAATTATAAGAGGATTTATTACTTCTGTATAAAGATCAAAATTATTTTCGTTTCCAGCCAGAATCACTTTATCTACTCTTGGCGAATCTTTATATCTACGAAGGTGTGCATCGCCCCAATAAATACCTAAAAGCAGGGCTACTCTTTCATCAATTGTGAAAGGTATTGTTAGAGATCTAGACCAATCTGTTATACCTGGAGTAAAATTTTTCCAAATGTTATGAGCCTCATATAAATTTCCATGATAAATACCATGCTCTTCTCTTAAGAATTGTATATATGGGACATTCCATCCAAATTTATTTTGTATAAAATCTCTTTCTGTCTTATATCTATACTTAAGTGCGTTTCTAAGATATTCTTCACTTCTTTTAGGATTATCCCACTCTCGGTAAATTAGCGCTGGTAGGATAGTATAATTAACTTGGCTGCTAAAACCACGGCTTGTTAACAAAATAACTGCATCATCAGCTCTTTTAGAGATTGTTCCACGCCTGATTTCTGATAATTCTTCGATACTAAAGCCGTATGTTCTACATAAGAGTTCGTCCTTAGCTTCATTATTTCCTGCTAATTCATTCTCTACTAATGTTTCATAAAGGTATTTACGAGATATTAGTGTCTCATGTGTCATCTAAATAAGTAATGACTTCAGTTTTATAAACCTTTATATTTTTATTATGTATAAGTAGTAATCAGGAATAAAGTTATTAAAAATTTTGCATGAATAATGGTGTATGGTGTGCAATATAATTGCAAGAGTATTGATTTTTATACTTTGGATGTATTTTAACTGAAAATGAGCTTCCAGGAGATTAAGCCAGTAGAGAAGGCAGATTTTTATCTTGATGTTGCGTTTAGAAGGGCAAAAGAACTAGCAGTAGTGTACAGACCAAAGATAAAGATTGAGACTATGCTCCAGAAATCTAGGGACATGGAATTGTATAAAATTGAAATAGTAAAGAACAATCTTGTGTCACATCTAAATAAAATTATAAAGAATTTTCCAAGTATTAAAGATTTAGACTCTTTTTATCTTGAACTAGTTAAATGTACTATAGATATTGACTATCTAAGACAATCCCTGGGCGCTCTAGATTGGGCAAAAAAGAAAATTTATGATTTTCATAAGATTTACAATAATAAAATAAGAAATTCTACAGATATTAAGACAATTAACAGACATCGTAGAGAGTTTTATGGTAGAATTTCTTCAGTACTAAAACAGATATCTAAGAATCTTTCTTATTTAGAAGAATCAAGGAAAATAATGAAAGAATATCCTGTGATAAAAACATCTCTTAAAACAATAGTTATTACGGGGTTTCCAAACGTAGGAAAAACAACTTTGCTCTATAAATTAACAGGCTCAAAGCCAGATATTCAGAATTATCCTTTCACAACTAAAGGCATTAATATTGCCTATCTAAAAAGAAATGATGAAAGAATACAGCTTTTAGATACGCCTGGAACATTAAATAGATTTGAAAGGATGAATAACCTAGAGAAACAGGCTTACCTTGCAATAAAGTTTCTTGCCTCCTCTATTATATATGTTTTTGATTTGAGTGAATCATATGCTCTTGAGCAACAAATAGCATTATATAACAACTTAAAAGGATTTAATAAAGAGATTATAGTATTCTTAAGCAAGATAGATTTAACTAAAGATAAAGAGTTAGTGCAGAGATTTGTAAGAGAATATAGTGCTATAATTGATACTGAGGAGTTGAAAGAAAAATTAAAGAATATCTTCCTGTTGCAAGATGGTTAGAAAATAATAGTTTATCTTTTTTAAAGTAATTACATAATAATTCATCTACTCATAATGCATTTATTCTTTCCTCATATAAACAGTTCTAGTTGGGAAAGGTATTGCTATCTTATGCTTGTTTAAAGTTTCATATATAGCAGTGTTTATCTGATCTTCAGCTTTTAGTGTGTCTTTATATGTCTTTATCCATGTCTGAAGCCTGAAGTCAAGTGAAAATTCAGCCATCTTAGTGAAATATATCTCAGGCCTAGGCTCTTTCACTACATAATCTATCTTACTGACAGCTTCTAGCACTACTTTTTTAACCTTTTCAGGCTCTGAGCCATATTCTACACTGAAATTAAGAATTAATCTTGTGCTTGGGTCAGGCAATGCTAAATTAATTAGTGTTGCATTTGCAAGACTTCCATTTGGTATTATTATCATTTCATTCTTTATTGTCTTGATCTTAGTACTCCTTAGCCCTATATCTTCAACAGTTCCAATGTCAGTCCCTAGTCTAATAACATCCCCTACCTTGAAGTTTTTGTCAAGGATTAGTGAAACACCCCCAAAAATGTTCTTGAGGCTATCTTGCATAGCAAAACCAAGAACTATTCCTACTATTCCCAGGCTTGCAAGATAAGGTGCTACATTGATGTCCCATTCATTTAGTATAAAGCTTAAACCTATAAGTGCAATAATAATTTTTAAGAATTTGTGGGTAAGAGGTAACAAACTATCGTCAACTGTACTCTTTGTTCTCGCAGCAAATGTCTTTCCCCAATTGTCTATTATAACATCTCCTACGACAATGGTTATATAAGTTATAGTAACAATTATCAGACTGTTAAGGGAGTTATGTATTAAGTACTCTAATCTTCCTGTTATGAGCAAAGGAATAGTGGCTAGCTTAAGCCCAATAATTATAAGTAAAGCAGATGTTGGCCAACTCGTCTTTTTTACAACTAAGTCGTCTATTTCTGTTTTTGTCTTTTTTGTTAGTGATAATATGACTTTCTCAATAAAATACACGAAGATTCTTGAAATAAGGAAGAAAATAATCAGGATAGATACAGACAAATAATATTTAGTTCCTAAAGAAGGATGAATCTGCACTAACAAATTTTTTAAAGTTGCAATAATGCCAAGGCCCATAATAATAGGTATCACCTCTTTTTATATAAATCTTACTATAGAGTGGCACCGTTCAAAATCTCGCAAAGCTCGGGTTAGCATCGGCTCGCATCTAGCTGGAATATGCAAAGAGCGGTTCCCTCCCGTGAGGAACATCCCCTTCCGCTTGGTAATTGCTTGTTTGAATGATGCTCACATACTCGAACAAAGTTCGGCACCAACTTCGTTGGAATTGATGCTAACCTACATTTTGAACGGTACCTAATAGAGTCACAACATCAAATAATCCAGTTAATTAAATTAAGAATTTATCTTATTAATTTCTTTTGAAATAATCGAGCAAATGGTTGGTAATTTATATTTCATCTTATTCATAGCCTGAATTCCCAGATCTAAATGCTGTTTTTCTATCTGTAAAGTGGCAATGACTTGACCTTTGCTAACCTGTGCAGCAGTGCCTATAGGAATACCAAAAGAATGGCTCATACCTGTACTGAAACGGTCTGCGCCAGCGCCAGCAGCAATCTTATTCTCTCTTAATATGTGATGCGGATAAACTCCTAATTTAAAGTAATATCCCATTGGTCCTAGTGTTTTCTCAAGTAATCTGTTGCAGGTTTGTCTTGCGCTTTCAAGTGCATTGCTCCTAATCTGTAGATCTACCTTTGAAACTAGGCTTATCTCATAGTCATATTTCTTTTTATTACTTCCCATATCATACCTGACAATGACTTTTGCAGGGTCTGCTCTGATGAATGATTTCTTTTTAAACTTGGATATCCTTGTATACGGTCTTTCAAGTCTCCTATAAGCAACAAATTTTCTTAGTCTTACCATTGTAAACTTTTATCAAATCTTTTTATATTATTTTTATGATGTCAAAAACCACCCGTCACAGACGGGTGGCATGAAAGGCTGAAAGCCATGCTA
>CAZBGH010000068.1:0-8373 GCA_964491335.1 uncultured Methanosarcinales archaeon
TAATAACCCACAGATTTAGGATATCAGAATATGATAAAGCTTTTAACTTAAAAGACTCAGCACAGATGAAAATTATTATAGATCTTGAATAGAAAAACGATATTGAATATGTAAATTATAATTGAAAATAAATATGATTGAAAATAAAATTTGCATTACTACTCTAAATAAAAATTTAAAATAGAAATTAAATAAAAAGGGATATTAAAATCAGATGAAAATTATAGATATATCAAGAACTATTTCTGAATACATGGTTGTCTATAAAGATAAGCCTGAGAAAAAACCACAGATTGTTAAAACAAGGTCTTTTGCAGAGCATGGAGCAAATGAATCAATTATGAATTTAGATAGTCAGACAGGGACACATGCTGATGCCTTCTATCACATGATTGATGATGGTAAAAAGATAGATCAAATATCCTTAGATAAATTTATGGGAAAATGCATTGTAATTGATTTAACAAAAGTTAGGAATAAGATTACTGATGATCATTTAATGAAATATAAGATAAGCAAGAATGAAATAATATTATTAAAAACTAAAAATCATTTAGAAAATAAGTTTGACTTTAATTTTACTTATTTAGATAAAACAGGTGCAGAGTTTTTGGCTAAGAAAGGGGTAAAGCTTGTTGGGATTGACCAGCTTGGAATTGAGAGAGAACAGCCAATGCACGATACTCATGTTATTCTTTTTAAGAAAGGAGTTCCTATAGTTGAAGGACTCGACTTAACAAAAGTGAAAGAAGGGAAATATTTATTTATTGGATTGCCAATCAAGATTAAGGATAGTGATGGAGCGCCAGTTAGGGCCATATTAATAAAAGGTAGAATATAGTCATTAATAAAAATATTTACAATAAAATAATTAGCATTACTACTCCAAATGTGACATAATAAAATTAATACCTGAATAATAAAAAATAAAATTAAAAGAACAACTTGCATTAACGCATGCGAACTACGCATGGTGCGATTAGTCCGCCTATCACATATGTAACATACCATGTAGCGGACAAGTATAGTCACTCACGTTCCTATATCCCATAGGGGATATCCCAAATACACACTCATTTGCAAAAGATAAATAATAGTTAAAAAAATAAAAAAAAGGTAATGCACACTCACTTTCAAAAAAATTAAGAAAAATATGAATATGGTGAAATTATGAAAATTGGATTTATTGGGCTGGGAAAGATGGGTAGAAACATGGTAGTAAGGCTTGTGCAGAGAAATCATAAGGTAATAGCACACAATAGAAGCACAGAGCCTATAAAAGAGGTTGCAAAGAAAGGAGTAATACCTGCATTTACTCTAGATGAACTTTTTATTAAATTGAAAAGTGAGAAATGGAAAATTGTTTGGATAATGCTGCCTGCAGGTGATGTTACTGAAGAGTATATTAACAAGATAATGCCCTATTTGAAAAAAGGTGATATAGTAATAGATGGAGGAAATGCTAAGTACACAGATTCCATAAGAAGGTATAGTCTGTTAGCTGAGAGAGGTATAAGGTTCCTGGATGTAGGAACTTCTGGAGGTTTAGCTGCAGCAAAAGTTGGATATTGCTTAATGATAGGTGGTCATAAGGAAGTTTATAATAAGGTTGAGCCAATATTTAGGTCCCTTGCTACTGAGGATGGTTACTTGTACTGCGGCCCAGCTGGTTCAGGGCATTATGTTAAAATGGTGCATAATGCAATCGAATATGGAATGATGCAAGCTATGGGAGAAGGATTTGAGCTGCTTGTAAATAGTCCTTATGTAAATGATATAGACCTAAGGAAAATAAGCCACGTTTGGAATCATGGGAGTATTGTTAGAGGCTTTTTGATGGAATGTGCAGAAAATGCCTTTTCCAAAGACTCAAAACTTGAGAAAATCAGTGATTATGTTGAAGATACTGGAGAAGGAAAATGGAGTATACAAGAAGCTATTGAAAGAGGTATTCCTTTTTCTATAATTACACAATCACTTTATACAAGATATAGAAGCAGGCAGAAAGAGTCTTTTAATGGGAAATTACTTGCAGCATTAAGAAATGAGTTTGGTGGGCATGCTGTAAAGGAGAAGAAGTAACTATAGTAGTATTTTTATATTATAATTTCTATATTATACTTGGAGTGGGCAATATTTATTTGTTTCATATTCAAAAAGAAATAAAATCAATTTTTAATTTGAGATGAAAATATTCCTAGATTCCTAACCTCAGTACTTAAACCTTCTTTCATACTCCTTATGGTCAAACCATTCAAGAACAATGCTCACAACAACCAATTCTTCATTACAATAGAGTACATCAATCTCCAACCTCTTGGCAAATCGTATTTCCAGAGATTTTTGATATTTTTCTTGGAGTATGTTGGTGGAATTAATCTTTTAGGCAATTGAATACCGCAAAAAGCATTTTGCTCAATATTATCCATTGCTTGATTCAATAAATGGAATAATTCCCTTTCAGAATCATCACCTTTTTCCAATTTGTAAAATGCTTTCTTTATATCATCATCAAAAAATCTTATTGTTGAAGGTAGTTTCATTTCCTTCTTCCCAAATCCTTTCTTTCATAATATTTTCTAGCAATTTCAGGATAGTAAATCCAGCCAATTTTTCCTTTTGCATCTATTGAAATTTTTCTTGAGTAAACCAAATAATCAATAACTACACAGAATGTTTGATACATCATTTTTTTAGGAAGGGATTCCCATAACTTCCTTTTTTTAAAATCTCCATCGTGCTTTTTTATAAAATCCTCTACCATAAGCACAGTATCAAGTCTAGGATACCTCAAAATATCTTCTTTCTTCATAAAAATTGATTTTGCCATGTTATATCTATTGATATAACAACTTATATATAAACCTTTCTCTTTTAACGGACGGAAAACTGCCCTTTGATTATCGTTCTTTAAGTAAAGCTACGCTAATTTTATAGAACGGAATACCACCAAATATATGGATGGTTTTTGACAATTTTAGATTCTGTCTTTAATTCTTTCTTTCATTAGTTTCTCAATCTTATCCCTTAGCTCATTGCTAGTACTGGGTTTTGCATTTGAGCCAAGGCTGTAGTATATTTTCTCTGCTTCAGGACCCCAGCTATAATTTCCTTGCTCTTTCTCAACTCTATTAATTTTGAACTCTCCTAATTCAACTCCCTTTTTAAGATGATAATAAATCGAGCGGATTGTTACTTTAGGGAATAATAATTTGTATAACCTATAGATGTCATAGCCATAGCCCTCCTTTATGTAGAACAAAACATCTACAATATTCTGCCTTATCTGGCTTTTAACTGGTCTACCTCTTGGCATATATTAAATACTAAGCTTTTATTATAAAAATGTTGTTATTGTTTGCATTATGGAAAAGATATAACTATGCTAAAATAATAATAAAAACTTTTAAATAGGCTATATAACTTTTGATTATTCTAATGGTAGATCTAAGAAGAGTTGCAATTATCTTTGTGATAGCAGTATTGTATGCAGTTTTAGTTAATGCTCTTATTGAGGCTTTTTATCTTGCACCAAGATATGAAGATTATTGTAAGACTAGAATTTATCCAGAGAAACCTTACATTGCAGAACGTATTGTGGAACGAAAAATAGAATGCCCAAGCTATGCAGAGCCTACAAGAGAAGAACTAAATAAGTGTGCAGATGGAAAAGGATTTCCAGAATACTTGTATGACACTAATGGTTGCGCTATTGAGTATAAAGGATGCAATTACTGCCAGAGAGATTTTGATATAGCAAATCAAAAATATAGTCTTGCTTTCTTCATTATTTCATCTGTATTTGCATTATTAGCCATAGGAATAGGTTTACTGCTTCCTGTTCATATAAGCTTAAATGAGTGGATTGCAGCTGGTTTTATGCTAGGTGGGCTAGTCACACTATTTTATGGTACAGTCAGATATTATGAACATTTTGGGAGATATGTTAAGCCGTTAGTTATTCTTGTTGAACTATTAATAGTCATTTATCTTGCATATAAAAAATTGCAGGATATTAAAATACCTTTAACTAAGATGCATATGGCTGGTAAACCTAAAGCTAATAAACGTAAAGCAAAGGTTAGAAACAAAAGTTATGAGAAAATAAATTCATGATAAAATTCAATCTGTGAGAAAATTTATGAAATACTTACTTCTATTATCTAAAGATAACCTGGAGCTAGCGAGAAAAGAGGCTGTAGCAGTATTAAACCTTAGAAAAGTTAAACAGGATAATGGAATATTGCTGATTGACTGTAATAAAATTTTAGTAGCCTCGAGGCTTGCCTATTCTAAAAAGATCTTTAAGTTTCTTTTTGAATCTAATAAAAAAGATATTGTTAAGAAAATACAGAACTTTAGTTGGAAAAAATACTATAAGAGGAATTTTTGTGTTAGAATATTAAATTTTACTTCTAAGCTTTCAAAATACTCTGAGATCTATTCAGAGAAAGAATTGGCAGATATTATATGGAGGCAATTAAAAAATAATTTAACGTTTAAAAACAGTTTAAATAAGCCTAAAGTAGATCTCGAGAATCCTAGAACAAATATATATTTCATATTTACAAATAAAAAGGTATATGCTACTCTTTTGATAAAAGAAATAGAGCATAACTTCGAGCAGAGAAAGCCACATAATAGAGCGGTTTTATATCCAGTGAGCCTGCATCCAAAATTAGCAAGGGCAATGGTAAATCTAACATCTGCTAAAAAGGGAAATATTATTTTAGATCCTTTTTGTGGCGTAGGTGGAATATTAATAGAAGCAGGTTTACTAGGGATGAAGCCAGTTGGTTATGATATAGATGAAAAAATGGTTATGAACTCAAAGTTAAATCTTGAATATTACAATATTAAGCGGTTTCTCCTTGAAAGAAGGGATGCAATCCAATTAAAAGAACCAGTTGATTATGTTGTAACAGATCTACCTTATGCCAGAAATACAAAGATAAAGACAACAAGTGAAAACGTGAAAATTAGTTTAAAAATAGATATAAATGATAGTCCAAGGATTAAAGCTCTTGAAAAATTTTATTATGAGTTTTTAATAGCTCTTAAACACAGCCTCAGGAAAAAAGCAGTAATAGGATTTCCAGACTTTATCAACTATAAAAAGCTGATAAGGAAGAGTAAACTTAAGATAGGATACGAGGTTACTCATTATTTGCACAAAAGCCTAAGCAAGAAAATAGTGGTGGTTGAACCTTAATTTATGAATCTTGATTTATGACACTAGACTTATTAAATCATTTTAAGTCTGATTAGTAACTTTCTTTTTCTGTATCTAGCGATACTAGACGAACTAATCTTGAGTTACGTTGGTCTGCGACGCTTTATTTTTGTGGCTTCCTCTATTTTCCTATGTGAAAATATCAATAAAAAAGAGATGACAAGAAAGTTAGTTATTAAGTATATACTTAACCAAAAGAATCTGTCCCAACTCAGTTATAAATCCTCTATAGAAAAGCATAAAAATAAGTGATTACACTAATTTCCTATGCAAAGAAGAGCTAGAGAAGACAAGCAACCTATTGCAGAAGTTAATGAAATATCAGCTGGAGCAGTTATCTTTATTAAGGAAAAACCTGAAATAAAGTTTTTACTGCTTCATTACGAAGCTGGTCACTGGAGCTTTCCAAAGGGTAATATAGAAAAAGGGGAAACTGAGTTACTAACTGCACAAAGAGAAGTAAAGGAAGAGACTGCTCTTGAAGACATACAATTTTTTGACGGGTTTAAGGAAACTATTAATTACTACTATAAAAAAAATGGAAAAACTATTTTAAAAGAGGTTATATTTCTGATTGCGCAAGCCTTTAAAGAGCGTGTTAAAATCTCTTCTGAGCATATTGGCTATGCATGGCTGACTTACGAGAAAGCTTTAGATAAAATAGCCTACGAAAATGATAAAAATGTATTAAAGAAGGCAATGGAGTATATTAAGGGGCATAAGGAATAGAAGTAGTCATTGCACCTCAATGTAATATTTACCATAAGTACTTAGATTAACAATTACATTAATAAAAAGATTAGATAATAATTTGCAAACGATTCACATAGTGTCTGCCATTAGTCCGCCAATTATTGATAGAACAGCTATATGTGGCGGACAGACAAGCACCACTGAAACACCTCGTTGCAAAGTTTAACAATATTAATAACTCATGTTGCGGACAGGTATTCAAAATACAAACTAGATACAAATTAAAATATACTTAAATAATAGAAAAATCTGCACACAGACGGGTGATTAGGCATATTTAACTGGTTCGATTAAATCATAAAATACATAATCACTGGCAGCAGTAAAACACCCATTGCATGATTTCTTCCAATTCCCAAATAACCTGGAATTAGACCAATTGCTGTTGATACAATAAGTATAAAAATTCCAATAAGCCCTGAAAAATAGAAGACTAGTGCAGAAATAAAAATAATTATGCTCAAAGATAAAATTTTATAATTAATCAGGTTCATTATCCTAGAAAATATTTTTGAAATCTCTAGTGTTAAGAAAGTTGCAATTCCTCCAGAAATTAATGCTATAGAAAGAAAAATGATTAGTACATTTATATCAACCTGTCCTACTAACTGCTGAACTACAATAATTGATCCATTTCTAGCTTTGTCTATTGTAAACATTGTAATCAGTGCAAGTATCATTGAAACTGTGTTAATCCCTCCTACTAAAATCAAGTAAACATGCTCGCTAATCTTTCCAACTAATTGTGAGCCAAGTATTGCAGCTTGTGCAGGTCCTAGCCCTGGGAATATTGAAACTAGAGATCCTGAAAAAACACCAGAGGCAACAGATTTTCCAAACTCTTTTTTGCTAATTACAATCTCGTCTGTTATTCTTTGCTTCGGCAACCTTACTTGTTGTGCTAAACTGCTAATAAGCATACTGATACCAAATAATCCTGATAGTAAAGGGAATAAAATATTATTTATTGGCATCTGAAAAGCAAGTATTCCTAGTATTCCACTTAATGCAAATACAATAAATGCCCAGAATTTCTTATCAATACCTTTTTCCTTGAGAATCATAAATATCACAATTAATACTAAAATCCATCCAATATATGGATTCAAATTAAGAAAAATAATTGGAACTAAATAAATAAGTAAAGGGCTTAATAATACAACTACAACTAAACATATTAGGCTTCCAATAACAGTTAATTTTATAGCCTCATACCCTCTGCCTTCTAATAACATTTTGTGTGCAGGTAATATTGCTAATGCAGTATCGTCACTAGGAGCCCCAAGATATGTAGAAGAAATAAAGTCAGAAAAGGTATGGGTAATAGACATAGAAATGATAAAAGCAGCAAGCACAATCACATTAACATAATTCAACAGATAAGCAGAGAATGAAAGCAAGATAATTGCAACAAGGTTAATATGCAATCCTGGAGTAATGCCAGTTATAATGCCCATTAAACAACCTAGGAAAATTGCAATGATTATTTCTAAAAACACCATTTTTTATTTTTCCGGCCTATATTTTTATGTGTTTAGCTCAATTCTGACTCGTTGATAAAGTTGGGGTAATTTTTTGATATTGCAAGGTGTTATTTATAAAGGCTCGACGATAAGGGAGCTAAACACATACAAAAATAGCCAAAGTTTAAATACTATTCTATCAAATTAATGGGTAAAAAGAGGTGACTAAATGCTTGGCAAACAAGCACAAGCAGCAACAGAATTCTTAATGGCATATGGATGGGCTATAATAATTGGAATACTGGCAATAGCAGCACTTGCATACCTTGGCATTCTAAACCCAGAAGGATTCCTTCCAAATAAATGTATTTTACCTGCTGGAATAACTTGTGCTGATTACAGGGTGGAAAGCTACAGGATTGTCCTTGTCTTGCAAAATGACCAGGAGCCTATAACAATAGATAAAGTAATAGCTTCTGCAAATGAGCAAGAATGTGTTAATAACAAATCAACTACTTTAAGTGCAAATCAAAAAGCAATTTTTATTTTAACAGACTGCAATAATGGAGTACAAGGTAATAAGTTTGATGGAATAATTAACATTACTTATACCCCTGCAAACAAGCTCTCCCATAACATAGAAGGAATACTAAAATCAAAAGTAGAAGAAGGCTTCTTGATCTCTACATCAAGCATCTGCCAAAATGCCCAGGATAATAGCCTATGCGAAGGCTTAGATTTAGTCTATGGTACAGGCTATAGAGATTCATGCTGCGGTGAGCATGGTTTATGCTGCACATAAAAACCGGCTCAGTAGAAAATATAAGTTTTACCATCAATTTGTGAGCATTAATCTGTCAAAAACCCCGATTTATAATAATAGATAAATGGTTTTTGAGCATGCTCGGAGATTTTTACAATTTT
>CAZBGH010000069.1:0-8366 GCA_964491335.1 uncultured Methanosarcinales archaeon
ATCACCAAGATAGATTCTGGAAGAAGGTGCTATTTTTAGTTATGCAACACAGCACATATAGGATTAAGCATACTAAATTAGGTTACTTTGATGAGATTAGTAAGGTAAGTTTTGATGAGTGGTGGGTTAGCTATCTATTCCTAAATTTTCCCTTTTCAATATCTTCTAAGGTATGCTCAAAGCTATCATACTTCTTTGGCTTTTCAGTCTTGTGCTCCTGTTCTTCTTCAACTACTCTTTTAACAAATTGCTGGACATACTTCTCTTTCTCCTCTTTAGGAAGATCTTTACCTAGTTTTTTATGTCTTAATTCTGGCTCTTCTTTTCTTTCTCTTGGCTCTTTAGAAATTATTTGCACAGTGATTCCTTCACTAGGTCTTATTGCAATAAATCTACCTATGCTAAATATAGTAGAATGAGCTAAAGGTAACTCAACTAATCTAACTTCTTTGAGCTTTGGAATAAAGTAGAATGCCATAACTAACCTCATAATTCCAGATATGACAAATACTGCTGGAATAGCTGACAGATATACTGCATCTCTGAGAAGATGTATTAAATAGCCTCCAACAGAAGCTCCAGCAAGCAATCCAAGTGCAACATAGAAGTTGTAATATGCTATACATCTTATCCTGTTTTCAGGTCTTACAGCATCAAAAACAAAGCTTGAAGCTGCAAGGTTGAAACCTGCCCAAGCAGCTCCAGAAAATAATTGAACAGCAATAAGGTATACAGTATTAGTTGAGAATATCCATAATATCGGAATAAATGGGATAAGTAAAGCACTGATTAGCATAACTCTTCTTGAGCCTATTCTATCAATTGATTTGCCCCAGATGCCAAAAAAGAAGAAACTTGATATAATCTCTGTTGCACTCATTGCCATAAAAAGAAAATAGGTAAATCCTAAGTCTTTAAGCATATAAACTGCAAAAAATGGCCCTGCAATATTTGCAGAAAACTTAAAAAAGGTAACAAATAATACAAAAATGCCATAATTAGTGTGTGTCATTAGTTTTGTAAACTCAAACAGTGAGAACTCACTTTTTTCATCTATTTTAAATTCTGGCTCATAAATCCTTGATTTGAAATAAGCAGAAATAAATCTAAAGATTATTGCAAGTCCAAATAGAATTGTAAACCCAAAAAAGATGTTCGTTGGCTGGAAATAGCTCAGTATTAATCCGGCAGCAAATGTCGAAATAAATGTAACTAAACCAACATATCTGTTTCTCTTTCCAAAGAACTCACCTCTTTGATTACTAGGAACTAATTCTCCAAGGATACTGTTCCATACAGGGACAACTAAGGCTCCAAAGCCTGCCTGCAATGTAATTAAAATTATTAGAAGGTATACATTACCTTTGGAGAGATAAGGTATAAATAAAATAGGCAACCAGACCAATGCTTGAAAAAAGGCTGCCCAAACCATTATTTTTTTTCTACTGCCTACAATTTTAAGTAGCCATGACTCAAAAATCTGGAAAAAGGATCCTACAAGCTCTGGGAGTGAAGCTAATAATCCCACTATAGAATTTGAGGCTTTAAGTGCAATGGCAAAAGGAACTATATACGAGGAGGTTAACCCTTGCATAGTAGAGCTAGCCATAGTGTCATAGACAGCTGTCTTGAGACTGTTCTCTACAATAATATAATGAGGTTCCTCTTTTAGGACACCCTCTTTTGGAACCATCTCATGTTGCCCTTTTTTGGACTTTACTTTTACTTGCTCTACTTTCTCTTTTATTAACTTGTCTTTAACCATAAGAAAACTATAAGTTTTACCTGTATATGTTTATAGATTTTTCTAAATTCTATCAGGGTAATCTGAAAAGATACCATCTACTTTATAGCTTCGCAGCTTATCAATAAGCTTTCTGCTATTAACTGTCCATACAAATACTTTAACTCCCTTTTCATGCATTTTTCTAACTAGATTTTTGCTTATTGAAGCAAAATGAACATGAACAGAATAAGGGCTAAAGAATTCTATATCTTTGTTAATATTTTTTGGTACTCTTTTATATATTAATCCAACCCTTATTTTAGGATTTAAATTTTTAACTTTAGCTAATTCTTCCTTATTAAAACAAGAGACTATAAAATTTTTGTAACTCCATCTCTTTTTTTGAACATAATACTTTATTATCTTATTAAGATAAGTAGGGACATCTTTACCTTTTATCTCGATATTTATACATGCCCTTCTCCTTACAATGTTCAAGACCTCCTGCAATGTCAGTATTTTTTGTGATTTTGGAAGCCTTACCCTTTCTAGCTCTTCAATCTCACTCCTGCTAACATCCACATAAGCATACCTGTTCCACAATTTATTATCATGGCAGACTATAAGCTTTTTATCTTTAGAAAGATGAACATCAAGCTCTATAATATCTGAACTAAGCTCTATAGCTTTTCTTATGGCCAGTCCAGTGTTCTCAGGCTCATAACCTGAGGCGCCTCTGTGTGCTATTGAAAGTATCATTCTCTCCAGCAAAAAGAACCCCCTATATAAAAGTAATCTTCCTGTAAAGAGTTGTTAAGTATCCACTATATTCTTTTACTTAATTGCAAGGATCAGCTCACCTGAAGGTGAGCTGGGTGCGAGTAGTCCGCCGAGCAGTGATTGTAAAACTTAATGAAGCGGACAAGTTGCCAAAATGCACACAAAGTGCAAAAATTCAAAATAGCTAATTTCTTATTCCCACTATTGTCAATATTGAAAAATGGATACTTGTAAAGTTGACATAACACTTCCACATAGCAGTAAATAATAAAGAAAGAAATAAGGGTTTGATTGTGATCTTCAAAACTATGTTTTAAACTATGTTTTTCCAGGAAAATCTAAAGCTTTTAATCTCTCCAAATTATCTAAGTCATTAAGCTGCAGTCTATTATCTGATAAAGTGTATAAGACCTCCTCAATGTAAAGGTTTCTTTTTATTGACGAATCTCCTTCAAAATAATAACCGCTTTTTTTAAATACATCGTCACTATCATAATGAGTAATCCTCCCTTTAAGATTGAAACCATCACCAAGGTTTATATCATAAACGTAAGCTCCTTGGAATGTAAATTCTCCATATTGAGTTGCGCTAGTTCTTTCTCCTTTGATTTCTGCAAGTGTGATTGGAATCACTAACAAGTTTTTATCTTTATCAAAAAGAAAGGCTTTGTGGTCTCTTAGCACAGGGCTATCAGTTCCCCTGTCACCAATAACAACTTTATGCATTTCTATTGGATTAGTAACGTCGCTCACATCAAATATTGCCATTTTAACACCTTGATACCACGCAAAGTCAAGTTCTCTTTGCTGCTTAAGCTCTTCTTCTGCTTCAGCTGTCTCTTTGCCAATGCCAATTATATGTGTTTCATCATAAGGGTGTAAGTAATCTGAATAGCCAGGAATCTTTAGTTTTCCTAAAACATAAGGCTTTTCATGCTCAGATAAATCAATCACGAACAATGGGTCAACCTTTTTAAAAGTGACAACATATCCCTTTTTTCCCATAAATCTTACAGAATAGATTTTCTCCCCAGGCGCTAAATCCTCCAAAGAGCCAACAACTTTTAGAGTTTCATCAAGCACATACACATTATTGCTGGATTTCTTATTTTTGTCCCAAACTTCTCCTATTGTTGTTGCAATCCTGAAATGATTGTCAAATTCATCCATTGAAAACTGGTTTAGGATATGGCCTTTAACTTCTCCTGTTCCTAAAAACTTAATTTTGCCTTTGTCTAATGCAAGTTTTGTTACTACGGTTTTTGTTACTACGGTTTTTTCACTAAAATCTTCTAGCAACTCCACAAGGAGATTATATCTTGGCCAAGAAGTTTGTGCGATATATATATTTTTGAGTGAAGAGTAAACATTCTGCCCGTTGCCTACAATAACCTCTTTTTCTATGTCCTTGTTTTCATCAGTCATTGATATTGATGCAATGGTAATAAAGTTATTGGCATGGATTGGCTCAATATAGCCAATTTCAGTAGATTTTGCAATTGGCTTAAAATTCTTTAATTCCTGATAATTCTCTAGTTCCTGATTATCACTATTATCCTCTCTGTATAAGGGAACAATATCTTCCCATGAGAGATTATCTTTGTCATAATAATACGGATAAGAATTTACAGCAAGATAAACATCAGAGCCAATTTTTCTTGACGTTAAATAATTTCCTTCAAAATCAACTGCTCTTAATAGCTTAGGATTTTCCTTATTTGAGATATCATACAACTTTACTGAAACTACTCCAACATATCTTGGATATCTTGGAGATGGAATTTCTTTTATTTCTTCCCCCATTTTTGGAGTAGGCTTATCAAAATTATAATTTGAATAGCCAAAAAGAAGTAATCTCTCATTATGGATAAATAATTCATGTGGTATAAAACGATTTAGTCCTATTG
This sequence comes from uncultured Methanosarcinales archaeon, assembly GCA_964491335.1. Lineage (GTDB taxonomy): Archaea > Nanobdellota > Nanobdellia > Woesearchaeales > JACPIF01 > JACPIF01. Next base: position 4,414 of record CAZBGH010000069.1, read on the forward strand.
TCGAGAGTATTTTAGCATCATCAGCTGGATATGCCTTTACAATGATAAGATTTCCTTTTGCAATTGTGTAAATATAGTCCCCATCTGTTTTTATTAGATCTGCTTCATCAACACCTTCTACTTGAATGTTTGTTTCTGAGTAATCTCTTGAAGCTTCGGCTGCAACAGACTTCTTTGCAAAAGATTGTACAGAAGTCACTCGCACAAGTTTATCTCCAAAAGACCCACCATCATAAATCCTACCTTCATACATACTTCTTTCTCTTGCTTCTTCAAAAGCTTTAACAAGCTCTTCTCCTGAAGTAAATCTTGGAAGATTGTCTATTTTTTTATTCGGTTTAATTTCTGCTTCGCAAGCATGCAAAATAAATAAGATTAATAAAACAAATATCATGATAAAAAATACTTTATTTTCAAATTTCATTTTTGTCACAAACTATTGTAGTGTGCCCTTGTATAAATACATGTCTATAGCTTCAAATTGATTTAAAGTTATCAGTCTATATTCTTTCTAAGTGATCTGACAAAAAAATAAATAATTAAAGCAAATATCGCCCCTATTAAGAACCATAAAGCAATATTAGACCAAATTGATGAAGGTGTTGTTATTGTTTGTGTTGTAACTTCTTGAGGTAATAAATATTCAGTTGTCTTATTAACAATCTCTACACTTTTGTTAATAGCCTCTTGAACTGACAAAGAATCTTTTTGGGCTATTATTTTTGCACCTCCAATTTTAGCAACTTCGGCAGATCCAGGTGCTTCTGAAATGAAAGTTTCTCTTACTAAAGTTTGTTTGATTACTGTAGGTATCTTAGCACTACCATAAGCAAAAAACTTTTGTGTATGTTGAATAATAAGAGCAGCTACCCCTATGATTAAAGCAACTGGCAAAATACTCTTTAGTTTTTCTTTTATGCCAACTGTCTTTTTTGGAGCTATTATAATGTATTTGTTTGCTAATTTGTAATGACTTACTTCTTTTCCCTTAGAGCTATAGTGAAATTCCTCTGAATTTATCAATTCAGTTTCCATAAGCTGTTGAAGGTTGTAATGTACTGTTGAGATGGGTAACCCAAGTTTTTCTGCTAGCTCTGATTCAGTTGCATCCTTAGTTGATAAGTAATCTAATATTTTTCTGCATGATTCATTGCTAATAACATTTGACACTTTTTTTATTTTAGTATCATCTAGGGATAATAATAGGAAATTTTTGTTTGACATACTAATGAATCGGTAACTCCTTTATAAATAGTTTTGGATAGTTTTAAATTAAGTTGAAGTTATGAATCTCTATGCCAATGAGTTCCATCTAATTTATTAAGTTAAAAGAGAAAATATAATGATGAAAAAATATGATGATAAATAACAAATCTTATAAATAATCCTATAATCTTACTATCTGTATGGTACTTGAAAAACTAGGCAGTTCATTAAAGGAAACTCTGCAAAAAATAGCCAAATCTATGTTTGTAGATGATAAACTTATAAATGAGCTTGTTAAAGACATACAAAGGGCTTTGCTTCAAGCAGATGTTAATGTTAAGCTTGTCTTTGAGTTAACAGCTAAAATAAGAGAAAAGGCTCTTAAGCATGAAACACCTTCATCAATCAGCAAGAAAGAACATCTGATAAAGATAGTTTATGATGAGCTTACAGAATTTCTAGGTGGAGAAATACCAAAGCTAGACGTATCCAATAAAAAACCTTTTATGATCATGCTTCTTGGTCTGTTTGGAGCAGGAAAAACAACTACAGCAGGGAAATTGGCTAGATATTTTACAAAGAGGGGTTATAAGGTTGCTCTTATAGGTCTTGATACCCATAGACTTGCTGCAATGGAGCAGATTGAGCAGGTTGCAAAGCAAGCAAATATTCCTGTTTTTCTTGATAAACAAATAAAAGATCCACTTAAAATATGGAACAATTATGAGAAAGAGCTGCAGAAATTTGATATTATTATCATAGATACTGCAGGAAGAGATGCTTTATCTCAAGATTTAATTGAGGAAATTGAAGCAATAAATAATAGGGTAAAGGCTGATGAAAATCTTCTTGTTATATCTGCTGATATAGGACAAGCTGCACAAAAACAGTCTGAACAATTTCATAAAAGTTGTGGTATTACTGGAGTAATAATTACAAAAATGGATGGGACTGCAAAAGGTGGAGGTGCGCTTTCTGCTTGTTCTGTCACAAAAGCTCCTGTTAAATTTATAGGTGTTGGCGAGAAATTAGATGACCTAGAGCTGTTCAACCCTAAGGGTTTTGTAGGAAGATTATTAGGCATGGGGGATATTGAAACTCTACTTGCCAAAGCTAGTGAGGCAATAACTGAGGAAGAGGCTCAAGACCTAGGAGAAAAATTCCTTAAAGGAGATTTTAGCCTTATTGATTTATATATGCAGATGGAGGCTGTGAAGAAGATGGGGCCATTAGGAAAAATAATGGAAATGGTTCCAGGAATGGGCCAGCTTAACATGCCAAAAGAATTACTTGAGATTCAGGAAGAAAAACTCAAAAAATGGAAATTTGCTATGGACTCTATGACAAAAAAGGAACTAGAGGATCCAGAAATATTATCTTCTACTAGAATTATAAGAATTGCAAATGGCTCTGGTGTTCAAGCCTCAGAAGTCAGAGAGTTGGTAAAGCAGTATCGACAGAGTAAGAAAATGATGAAAATGTTCAAAGGCACAAAAGATGTTAATAAGATGATGAAGAAATTTCAGAGCATGCAGAGTATGCTGGGTAATAAAGGTTTAAAGCTAAGATAGCTTATTTATGCGTCGCAGACTAATGTAACTCAGCATTAGTTCATAAAGTATCACAGATATAGGAAAATAAATAGTAGATTAGTTATTAAATAATACATATCTTGCAAAGATATAGTAAATAATACTAAACTTCATTTGCAAAGATAAAAATAAATAAAATATAGTTGAATTTGATAATTTTTTTGTAAATATATGTAGTTCTAAAAAATAAATTCTAAATTTAATCTTTATAAAACACTATAAGCATCCTCAATTAAAATCTGAGTGCCATTTGCCACAGGCGTCTGACAAATTGCTAATTATGATTCTATGATATAACTATAGAGTGTATTTATAAACTGTAACTATTAATATTCTAGTATAAAATATTCAAGTATAAATAAACAAACTACTAAAATGAAGCGGACAAGTATATCTAGTGTGACAAAAGTGCAAATATAATATAAATTAGACTAAGCATCATACTCTAAAACTACAGAAATTTATATACTGTTTTAGCACATCTGTTAATTTATAAGCTCTACTTTAGATGGAAGATTGGAAAAGGCTTATATTACTGCTGTACTTTCTAGAAATATTGCTACAGGGTATTTAGAAAATAATGACCAATCTCTCCCTACAGAAATTCTTATACACGGAGTTAATTATTCTGGGATTCATTGCTTGGTCAGATTTGATTTATATCTTTCTAGTAATATGCCTAAGGAGTGGATTCCATCTAAGTTCATTTCAGCTAGTGTGCCAGAAGGATTTAATGGCTTAGCTCCTCAAGAGTATATTTTATGTGCAATTTGGCAAAGACATATGGTAAAATTAGGTGCATACCCTACTATAAAAGAGGTCAATGAATATTATGATCCTGGAAATCCAAGGGTCCTTGCATATTTTATGAAGAACTGGAACCGTCGCAATGGAAGAACACTAGTAGCACCTTCTAATAAATTAATGAGAGTTGGAAGCTATTCAAGTGCTTTAAATAATAAACATTTCCGAGTTGATTGGACCACTCAATTAGTGATTGTTGAATCTAAAGACCAATTAGAGGAATTAGTAGAAATAATTAAAAAACATAAGTTGACTCCTATTGTTATGGATAGATTAAAATAACTTAATAAGTTTCTGAATATCTATTTCAAAAACCAATATTAAATCAGTAATAAACCGTAACTATTATAT
>CAZBGH010000070.1:0-8355 GCA_964491335.1 uncultured Methanosarcinales archaeon
AGATTTTTGCCTATTATAGGCAGAGCTAAAGGAGAGCTACTAGAGTTTATTGTAAGTAAAAAACAGCCTAAGCTAATACTAGAGATAGGAACTCTTGTAGGTTATTCTGCTATCCTGATGGCAAGGAATCTTAAGAAAGGTAAAATAATTACTATAGAGATTTCTACAAGAAATACAAGAGATGCTGTAAAGAATATTGAGGAAGCAGGTTTTTCTGATAAGATTAAAGTTATTCAGGGAGATGCACTAAAGATTGTTAAGAGACTAAAAGAAAGATTTGAGCTTGTTTTTATTGATGCTGCAAAAGAGGAATATATGAAATACTTACAATTGCTTGAGAGAAATGGAAATATTGGCAAAGGTACAATAGTTGTTGCTGACAATGTAAAGATATTTGCAGAGGCTATGAAGGATTACTTGTACTATGTTAGAGATAAAAAGAGGTATAGAAGCAGATATCATAATTTTGGGTTTGATGCTATAGAAGTTAGTGTTAAGTTGTAGGTGATGTTATGAGCAATTTTGAAGAGATAATAGAGGGGCAGAGAAAGAGTTGGAATAAATTTGCTCCTGGCTGGAAAAAGTGGGATAGCTTTATGATGAAGAAGCTGCAGCCTATAGGTGAAGCTCTTTTAGATGCAGCTAAAATAAGAGATGGTCATAATGTTCTTGATGTTGCAACTGGAACAGGAGAACCTGGTTTAACTGCTGCCAGAAGGGTTGGAAAAGGAAAGGTTATAGGTATTGATCTAGCTGAAGAAATGATTAGAGTTGCAAAAGAGAATGCTGAATCTAAAGGGATTAAGAATTATGAAGCCAGAGTAATCGATGCAACAGCTTTGCCATTCGAAGATAATAGCTTTGACGCAGGAATATGCAGATTTGGGATTATGTTTTTTCCTAATCCTCAGGCTGCTATTAAAGAAATGGTGAGAGTACTAAAGCCTAATGGTGTAATAGCGTTGTCTGTATGGGCAAGCCCTACAAAAAATCCTTGGCTAACAGTTATTGCTGGTATTGTTAATACTATGCTTGAAGTGCCAAGTCTACCAAGTGATGCTCCTGGTGTATTTCGTTTTGCAGATATCAAAAGAATAAAATCGCTTTTTGAGATGGCTGGGTTACGTAAAGTGAATACTATAGAGATTGAAGGAGAGAGTATATTTGAATCACCTGAACAATATTGGCAGGTAATGACAGAGGTTGCAGCACCTATTGCACAAGCATTAAATAAAGTAGGCATTGAGCAAAGAGAGCAGATAAAAAAAGCTGTGATTAACGCGGCTAAACAGTATGAAAAAGATGGTAGAGTTGTTTTTGGATATAGTGCGTGGGTTGCAAGTGGGGTTAAGTAATTTTAAAGTAATCTGATAGCTGAAATAATCAATTTTATACTGGCAAAAATCACTGTCAGAGAAATAGTGGAATTCTTATGTTTAAAAGATACTATCATACCACTGGACAGACCGATACGTTTAAATAACGCCCTAATATCCCCATAAGTATGAATCATCAAAATAGCCAAGTAAATTATGATTCTGCAAGGATGCAAGTTTATGCTGGACTGTATGGTCTTAATGGTAAGAGACCCATTGAGGACTTACTACAAATTGCTGATTCTCGAATTGCTGCTAATGCTCACTATTTTTCTGAACAAAGAAGAGCTGGAGAACAATTAATATTACCAGGTTTTCCTCCTAATTTAGTTGGAGCATTAGAGCCTAATAAGGTTGGTCCTCTGCTTGGTCCTCTGCTTTATACATCTGCATCTCTGAAACATGAGTTGATTGTACTATCTGATGGGATTCTAGAATCTAGGGTGAGAGATGGCAAAGACTCACCTGCTCATGAAAGAATGGCATATGAAATCTTTGAAGACTTTCTTCAAGAGGCTAAAGAAATAGATTGGAGTGATGAGGAAAGATTTAAAGAAATGGAAAAGAGTTACGAAAGGGATAGCAGTTTTATATTCGCTCTTCTTAACCAACAGCTTGCATTACAAGGGATGGCAGCAATTAGGCAGGTAACAAGATTTGGAAGAATTTTAGAAAAGTTGGAATAGATTATTTCTAATAATTCTAGTAAGTTTGTCAAAAAGCTTAGAGAGTAAACAATCTTAGGAAATTCTACAAGTGTGTATAAAGTAATTACTTATATTATAACATAGACTTTAATCTATAGATAAAGTTTATTTTATTGAAGTTTGGCAAGAACATGGTTTACAGCTGTTTGGTAATTTGTTGTCATATCATTTAAAGCATTTCTGCTTTTACCTATTAATTTTATATTAAAATCGTATAAAGTTACACTATTGTCTGGATTTCTTATGAGTATTACCCTTTTATGAAATGGCCTATAATATGATGATCCATTTTCACTCTTAGTAATGCTTGATATAAGTTCAGTTTTCAACATTTCATCAGAGTCATACAAATTCTTCTCAATTAAAGCTTCTTCTTTTGTATCAAGTTCGCCAGGCACAATGATTAATCTGTCTATTGTTCCTAAACCGTTATGACGAGCATCGTAAAAAAACCAGTTCTTAACACCTATACTCGTATCTTTCTTAACATCTATACTTGTATCTGTGTCATGTATTAATAAACCATATACATTAAATTTTACTCTAAAACCTGTTTCTCTATATTCAAAGAACTGTGTAGGAATATCATTGATATGTTGGATTCCTTGATGTGTTGGGTGTGCCCCTATATAGCTTTGGATATAACCTATTTTTTTATCTAAGCTTTCACTAGTGCTATCTGCTGCACTTGCTATTAATTGGGATGCTCCTTTCAGAAGTGCTGCATGTCCACTAATACTTAAACTAATACTTAAAGACATAGGACTAACTACAGTGCCTATTAACAATGCTCTTCGAGTTATATTTGGCATGTTTAAATTTAATATTAGTAATGCAAGTTGAATTTAGGGGAAATAGAGGCTAATATTTAAAGTCTATTATTCTACTTTTACTTTATAGTAACTAATTTGCTAGACTTAATAAGAACTACAATTTATCAATTTTTAAACAACAGAATTCCACTCATCTAAGATGAGTGCTCAAAGTGGAATCTGTTGTGCTCAAAAACCACGATAATTGTGGAATTCTGAGCGTCAAAAATCACTTGCTGTTGAGTTTTATCGCAATCATGCCACCCATCTGTGATGGGTGGTTTTTGACATATCTAAGTAATACTTTAAAATAAAAACCTATATATACTAATATTCTAAAGAATAATCTTAATTAGTAAATTCGTAAAAAATGCATTACGAACCTTATAATAATGAGCATTAACGAGCCTCTACAGGAGGCTATACCAAGGTCCGCTCATCATTGATGTAACATCTCATGTAGCGGACATGGATTCAAAATGCACAAGCGTTGCAAAGTGCAAATAAAAAGATAATTAAGTTAAAAAATAAACTGAAATTAAAAAATACACTTAATTTGAAAGCTAATATAAAATTGTAACTTAGAAAAAGATGGTGTCTACTTTAGCTACTATAATTGTAAGCATTGTGCTTGCTTTCCTATTTTCTGAATTATCAGTATTGTTGAAGATTCCGAGGGTTATTGGACAGATTGCTGCAGGTATAGTATTGAGCATAGGCTTTATCAAAGGGTTTTTCTTTACAGGAGGAACACTAGAAGTGTTTTCATTTCTTGCTTATCTTGGAACCATATTCTTGTTCTTCTTTGTAGGTCTTGAGATTAACATGAAGAGGTTTAAGGAAAATCTAAATCAAGCTGCCCTCATAAGTTTCCTTAATACTTCAATACCATTTATTATGGGCTTAATTGTTGGCAAATTCTTTTTTGGGTTTGACACCATTGTTGCTGTTATAATTGGAATCTCTTTGTCAGTCAGTTCACAAGCAATTTCTCTTGATGTCCTTGATGAGTTTAGGATGCTCAATACAAGAATAGGCAATTTAATTATGGCTGCTGGAGCTGTTGACGATGTTTTTGAGCTTGTATTAATATCTGGTATATTAATGGTGATAAATGCTGCAACTGGCTTTTCTGGATTGTTTGAGGTTTTCTTTAATGGCTTTGTGTTCATATTAATAATAATTGTTTTCAGGATGTTTTTAGTTCCATATCTTATAGACAAATTAGAAGACGAGAAAGATCCTACATTACTTTTTGCAGGGGCTGTTATGGTATCGCTTATGATGGCTGGGATTGCTCAATACCTTGGATTAGATGCTTTGATAGGAGCTTTAATTGCCGGTGTGCTAGTCAGGCAGACTTTTCTTGCAGAAGGTAAGCATGGATTATTTGAAGAGCATAATGTAGCAAAGGTAATTCATACAATGGCTTTTGGCTTTTTAGTGCCTTTGTTTTTTGTGTGGGTTGGGCTTAACACAAATATTTCATCCTTATTTAATAATTTTGGATTTAGCCTAGTACTAACATTAATTGCTATAGTTGGTACAGTTGGTGGAACTTTCTTTGCTGTTATACTAACAAAGGGAACTATAAAAGATGGGCTTCTGATTGGATGGGGTGTTAGTCCTAAAGGGGATGTTGAACTGGTAATTGCAACACTTGCATTACAGAATTATCTTATAACTGTTGATATTTTTTCTGCTATCATCTTGATGGCGTTGATAACTACAATAATATCACCTATTATATTTAGACTATTACTAAAGCGATTTAATGTTCGTTTAATCAGAGGCGTGCAAAGTAGAAGTATGTAGAGTGGAAGTACGTAAAGAAACACATAGAGAGATAAATAATGTTAGAGAGTGATGAAAAATGTTTGATATAATTACTGTTGGCTCTGCAACAATTGACATATTTGTTAAGGTTAAGAAAAGGGACGAAGAGATAAAAGTAGATGAAACGAGTAAGGATCATCATCTTGACGTAGCTTTTCATATAGGAGAAAAGTTGCTGATTGATGAATTGTACTCCTACTCTGGAGGAGGAGGTACTAACAGTGCTGTTGCTTTTGCAAGACTTGGGTTTAAGACAGGATGGTTAGGAAAACTTGGTAATGACCATCAAAGGCATGGTATTGAGCACGAATTAAAAAGAGAAAAGGTAAAGATACTTTGCAAGCCTGCAAATGGAAATAGTGGACTTTCTGTAATATTAATTGGATTAAAGCATGACAGAACAGTACTTGCTTATAAAGGGGTTAATGATCAACTTGAGTGGAAAGATGCTGGTAAAGGATTAAATACAAAATGCTTCTACTTTTCATCATTAACTGGCAAATCATTTAAAACTCTGGAAAAATTAGCTTTGTATGCAAAGAAAAAAGGTATAATGTATGCATTCAACCCGAGTCATTATCTGGCATGTATGGGATTAAATAGGCTTAAGAAGATCGTTGTTGGATGCAATATTCTTGTGCTCAACAAAGAAGAGGCTCAAGAGCTTCTGAAAGAGTGTATGCCTATAGACCAAATGATGAAAAAGATTCAGAAAGAGGTTGGCATAGTTGTTATTACTGATGGAAAAAATGGTGCTTATGCTTATGATGGAGAAGCTGCATATTATGTAAAACCTAAGATGAAGAGAATCATTGAGAGTACTGGAGCCGGTGATGCATTTGCATCTGGGTTTGTTGCAGGCATCATTAAAAGTAGAAATATAGAGTTTGCTATGAAACTTGCTCAAGTTGAAGCTGAGAGTGTCCTTAAAGCTGTAGGAGCAAAGAATTTTCTGGTAAGATGGAGCGAGGCTGTAAAACAAGCTAAAAAAATTAAGGTTGAGAAATATATGATTTGAATTGCAATGATAGAGCTGAATAATGTTGTTATGATTAATGGTTAACTTGTATAATCTAGGAGACATTAGTAAAATTTATATAATAAAATAAAAAGGTATATGAATTATGCAATATGATAGAAGGTATATTGAATATGAGAGAAAGTATCAGAGTGAAAATAAAAAGATATCTTTTAGAATGTGGCTAATTTACTTGGCTTTTATTGCGTTGATATTTTTATTTTTAAAAGGCTAAGACATTATTTTTGAGCACTTAGAAAGTAAGCAGTTAGAAAGAGGGTAATAACGTGAATTTCTATACACTTAGGAGTTTTAATTTTAAACATAAGAAAGTTCTCTTAAGGACTGATTTTAATGTGCCTTTAAATGACAAAGGGAATGTTACTGATGATATGAAGATAAAAGATGCATTAGCTACAATTAAATATCTAATTTCTAAAAAATGTAAACTGATAATTATTAGTCATTTAGGAAGGCCTGAGGGTAAGATTGTTGAAAGCCTGAGACTGAATTGTGTTGCTGTTGTACTTTCAAAATTGTTGAGAAAGAAAGTAGATAAATTAGATTATATAACTGGACAAATTGTAGAACAGAGAATAAATAAGATGAAAGAAGGAGAAATAGTAATGCTAGAGAATGTGCAGTTTGAGCATGGAGAAACTTATAATGAAGAAAGTTATGCAAGAACGTTGGCAAGATATTGTGATTATTTTGTGTTTGATGCTTTTGGGCAGAGCCATAGAGAGTATGCCTCTATATCCGGAATCCAAAAATTTGTTCCATCATGCGCTGGGTTTCTTGTTGAAAAGGAAATTGAAAACTTGAGTATTTTAAATAACCCTGAAAGACCATTTATAGCGATTATAGGAGGGGCGAAACAGGATAAAATTGAGATGATAGAGGATCTAGTAAGTAAAGTTGATACCATAATAATAGGTGGAATTCTTGCTAATACATTTCTAAAGGCAAAAGGTTTTGAGATAGGCAATTCAAAATTTGATAATGAAAGTTTAGATAAAGCTAAGTGGTTCTTGAAAGGATACTGGGAGAAAATAAAGTTGCCAAATGATGTAATTATTGCAGACAGATTTAGCCAGAAAGCTAAGACTAAGAATGTTAAAATTAGTGAGATTAGTAGAAGAGGGATTATAGTTGATATAGGAAAAGATACAATTAAGGAATATAAGAAAATATTGGAGGGTGCTAAAACAATTGTATGGACTGGGCCTATCGGAGCTTTTGAAATTAAAAAGTTTGAGAAAGGAACAAGGAAACTTGCGGAGTTTATAGCTAAACTTAAAAGTGTGAAGATAATTGGAGGAGGAGATAGCAGTGCTGCTATTGATAAGTTTAAGCTTGCAAAGAAAATGACTTATGTTAGCTCAGGAGGAGGGGCATCACTTGACTATATAGCTGGAAAAGAGTTACCTGGGATAAAGAGCTTGGAAGAGAATTATAGAAGGTTTAGGGTGATATAGAGACCTCTTCTGTCAAAAAGCAGAGAGAGTTTATTGTTTTATCTTATTTTACTATTTAGTCAATTCATCAGCAAACTGTCCAGTGTAAAGCTTATCCTCTGCAGTCACTAGATCTCCTTTAGTAACTTAACAAATTCTAGCTTTTTAATTTTATTGTAGAGTTTTTCATCTGCTGTGACATATTTAAAATTAAGCTCTTTTGCCAAAGCAATAAAATAAGCATCGTATACTGTTATATCATGCTGTAAAGCAATGGAAATAGCAGATTCTATAACTTGTTTAGTTGGGACTATAACACTAATACCCATAGATAAAAGACTGTCTACGGAGTTTTTGATGTCTTTCTCTTTAAGTGCTTTATTATAGCGAAGTGCATTAGCTATTTCATAAATAACTAAATCTGGACATACAATACTGGCCTTGCCTTTAACATAACTATCTCTTAGCTTGAGTGCTATAGATGTATCGTCTTCATTTGAGAACCATTTTATAAGAACAGATGAATCTAAAACAAAAACTCCTTCTATCGTGTTTCTCTCCATTTTCTAATTTCTATTGCACCGTTCCATTTACCTGCTTTTGCTCTTATATTATCCTGCAGATTAATTGCGGAACTAATTCTATCAGTCTCTCTTAACTTTGCTCCAGATAAAATTTCAATTCTCTTTCTAAACAGGTCTAAGTTGTCCAGTTGTTTTTGAGTGTCAGTTACCATTTCAATCATTTTTAACTAACTCTTATATCTATTTAAACCTTTCTTAAAAATAATGGGCAATAAAATAGTGCAGTTGATATGGGTTAAAAGGATTTGGTGACTGTTGAGGTTTTAGTGAATGTGGCGGTCTATTAAGATCTAGTGGTAGGTTTGGTGATGATGAAGGTTTTGTTCGAGGAGGTGATCTATTAGGATTTAGTGGTGAATAGGTGCTGGTTAAAATGGTCTTTGACACTTCATAAGGTTTAGAGTACAGAATGTTTAGGTTGAAATAGATACTTCTTCTTTAAAGAATAATGATAGCTTATTGGAGAGATTTTTAATGAGTAAGTTAATATCAACTTTGTTATACTCCTTGTTTAAATTTGAGAGATTAATGGATTTATTATCTAACCTATAAGTTTCGTCATTTA
>CAZBGH010000071.1:0-4336 GCA_964491335.1 uncultured Methanosarcinales archaeon
GTTTTCAAGAATTACGCCTCGACCAAAGCACATAAAAAATGATCCTGTAAAAGTTAATGAATTTAGTGAAACTAAAAGCACAGCTTTGAGAAAGTTACTCTACAAAGGAGTAGAAGACTATGTTATAGAGCTACATAGATGGTAGATTATCAATAGGCAAAGTAGCGGAAATTTTGGGTAAAAGTATTTTTGATGTATATAGAATATTATTAAAGCAGGGGGTAAAAGTAGAGTATGAAGAAAAGGTATATCGTTCAAGTGAAACATTTGCAAAAAAGCTTTTTAGTAAGCGTTGAATATAATTAAACTGTAAATTGTAAAAGAAGCAGTAGAAAGTAAATATTTTTTGAGTGAAAGAGAAGTTAATATCAGTAAGTAAAACCATTAAATTTAAGTCTTTATTAAACAAACTTGTCCCATCTTGCAGCCATCTTTGTAGCTCTTATGCAGCTTGTAATAATACAGTCAACAAATTATTATCCGGCTTTGTCAAGGCTTCATACCTGAGTTGCAAGCGTCTAAACATCCTTGCATCTAGTGGCTGATAACCATCTACCACTCCTAGCTCTGTTGGACTTATGATTGTATCTGAATGATCTAATTTTGTGTCTTTTCTCAGACCTAATGCTTGAAGTGGTTCTTTTAGGTGAATTTGTCTATCTTTACCAATCATAGTTAATTTTGTATTATAAGAGACTAGACCTGCTATGATTCTATTTGTCGCATGCTCAATCCATTCTGCATGTGTTCCGCCAGTGAAGAAATCGTCCCATTCCTGTCTCAATTGCCCTTCTGTTTCATAAGGCTCTGGAGTTGTTCCTTCTTTTATCTCCGGATTCCAATAAATACCAGCATCATAATTCACAAATCTTATAAGTTCAGTTAAGGCAGTTCTAGCATTCTGGATGTTTTCTTGTGTAATAGGCTTTAAAGAGCCTAGTGCTGGATTTGTATTTATGTATATAACCCTTGGTAATGGATCCCATTTCACAGTACCATCTTCAACTCCAATAAAATTACCTGGCTCTCTTGGATTAGTTTGCGCAACCTCGCTAAACAGGTCCAATAAATACTGGTCATAAAGCTCTAGACCAATATCACCTAAGTTTGCCTTTCCTGTACCTCTAATATCTAATTTAACTATGTAAGGAAGATATAGCTCTGTATGGGAAATCTTGAGTAATTTAGGACCAGCAGATACGTTTAGGCTACCTAGTCCATCGTGGCTAACTCTGACGCTAGCAATTGGGTCTGCGAGTACTCTAGAGCCTTCTATCTTACTATCACCTGGGTATAGCTCTCCTAAAGCACCATTCAAAGGTTCGATAGGAAAAGGAAACATGCTTGTAATCTTGAAATTTAGCAAAAAGTCGTCCAATGTTTTTGCTTTTATTATAACTCTACTTTCTGTCTTTGCACCATGTTCCTTTTCAGAAGCTGTCAGAGCTACTGTTTGGTCTACATCTGATGAAGGAACAGGGTCCGTTTTATATAAATCTCCACTAATAAGACGAACACCTAAAGAGGTTAGGTTTTTGCCATCTGGAGAAGTTGTAGCTGTGACGGTGACAGTGTCCTTATTAAGGTCGTTAGCTCCTAAACTGACACTATTATCATCTTCAACTTTAACATCAAAAATTTTAGGTGGAGTATCTAGTCCTGTAACAATAACATGGTTAGAGGACGCACTCTTTGTACCTTTATATACTTTAGCCACAACATCTTGTGGACCTACGAATTGAATTGGGAATTGGGTTGAAGAATTTCCTATCTGTGGACCCTCACCAAAGAATACCATCTTACCACCAACGTATAATTCTACCCTTTCTGGATTTCCAGTTGCTTTCCATTTCGCTGTGGCTAATTGGCTTCCATCTTCCATATGCTCTGCTTCTGTAGGTATAACTTCTTTAAGGGTTACTTGTAACGTGGGCTTTTTCTTTCTTTGTGAATTACCTAGAAACAAATCAGAAATTTCTGAGATTTGTGCTACCGTGTCTGCTACAGCATCAGTAGAATAAGCGAATACTCCTACGATTCCTAATCCCATAAATACTCTTCTACCTCTGTTAACATTATACTCTGAACCAGAACTACTATCATGTTGTCTTACAGAGGAAACAAATGCCTCTAATCGTGGCAATAGATTTATTCCAGTTTGTACTAAATGACTTCCTGTTTGGATTAAATTGTCTATACTACGGTATAATCTCTGTCCTAGTTGTTCCATTTTTGTTATATTTAATATTTTTGATTACTAATAGGTAACTATATAATACTAGAGGTATTTAAATATTTATCTACATAAAATATATTTTCAAGTATATAAAACTAAACCTAAAGCAAAAGATATATAACCCTTATTACAAAAGATTATTAAAAAAGAGGATAAGGATGGGTAATAAAGTAAATAAAAAGTTTCAGATATTTCTACTGATAAGTGTATTAATGTTATCTTTGTTATATATTATGCCGATGATAACAGCTACAAAATATATAAGAGAGAAAGCAGATAAAACTAAATCTCCACCTATCTATAGTTGGCGGGAATTGTATGGTCCTTATGACGGCAACTGCATTAGAGAATGGGAGCGTATTTACCAAAGCACACCATTTCCTACGCCAGGTGATATTAAATATGAAGAATGTGTATGGTCATCAGATTTTTCGGGTCCAGATACTATAGCGTATGTTGGAGGTCCACATTGGGGTTGTAGAAATATGAAACAAAATGGAGAAAGTTGTGGTGAGCAAGGTGATACATGCGTTGGAAATGATTGCTCAGAAAAAGAAGACAAAGCTACTGAATATCGTTATCCTGAAACTGGAGAATATAACTATTATCACCCAGATTGTATAAGAGATCCACGATATCCTTATGAGTCACCTTATGCATACTTCTTACAACCCACTAAGAACCCCATAAATCCAGGGACTAAAAGATATGACTATTGTGCTTGGTACAGTAATAATCTTCCTAACAGAGATAAGTGGGGTACTCTTTGGACACCTAACTGGTATTGCTGGGATGCAAAACCAGATGGAAGTCCTTGTCAAGCAAATGTAGTATGCTATAAAGGTGGATGTTGTGAATGCATCCCAGGCAAAACTAGATGCTCTGGCACAAAATCTCAAACTTGTAATTTCCCTTGTAATTGGCAAGACTCTGTTACTGATAATGACAAAGATGGTGTTGATGTTAAATGTGGTGATAGCTTATGTGATCATGTAAAAGGCATCACTGATTCAACAAGAGATGCAGAAGAAATTGAATGCAGTGACAATTTAGATAATGACTGTGATGGCTTGACAGATACAGCAGATGATGACTGTGCGGGGCATTGCTCTTCTAAAAGAACACACTCTGGCAGTGATGAGGGTAAAGGAGGCTATAGACACTATATAAATAGTCGGAGCGAATGGGCTAATGAGCATTGCGCATCAAAAGTATCTAAAGATACAGATGGCGGTTATTATGCATACACTACAGGTGGTAAATTTATAGACTACATTGATTGCTCAGGTAGACGGTGCTCACGTGAGGTTTACACTGACTTTTGCCATACTAGAGTGCCAAATACACTAGTAGAATATGGAGTCACCAACACTCCCACCACAGGTAGTCCTGTAGCACACACAAAAAATTGTGAGGATTATGAAACACCATCTTGCCTTGGAACAAAAGTTTATAAGCAAGAATGGGGGTGCTCTGGCAATCCTGCCTCTTGTAATGATGCTGCTGTTCAAGATACTTTTATAGAAGATTGTAGCACAAAAGAATCTAATTATTGCACAAATGATAATAAATTCTATAGAAATAAATGGTCTTGCTTCTCAGGCGCATGTAAAGATGAAAATGACATCCCAATAGGAAAAAATGATGATAGAGATGCCAAAGACAAGGAATGTGGTGATGACTTATGCGATAATTCTCCAGGAGTTTATGATTCAACAAAAACACAAACAGAAACAAATTGTGGAGATGAATTAGATAATGATTGTGATGGACCAAAGGATGGAGAAGATAGTGACTGTGCTCCAAGACCAGCTGGTGTTGACGTGCCACCACAATGCCCTGAAGGGATGATACCCCACCCAACTTTAGGAATATGCAGAGAAGAAGACTCGGGAACAGAGCCACAAGATACTACAGACACTGAACCTCCATCTACACCTACAGACACTGGACCTTGCCCAAATAGACAATGTGAAACTGGTCAAACATCATGCAATGGTGACAGATACTTAACATGCGATAATGGGTGTACTTGGACAGATAAAGGCAAAGTTCAATGCAAATGTGGTGTACCATGTCCTCCTTGTCAGTCTGGAGTCG
>CAZBGH010000071.1:4436-8306 GCA_964491335.1 uncultured Methanosarcinales archaeon
CCTGCACTAACTCTTGCACTTGGCAGAATAATGGCAAAGTTCAATGCAAATGTGGTGTACCATGTCCTCCTTGTCAGTCTGGAGTCGACCCTCCTCAAAGTCAAGCTTGTGGCAATTGTAATACTGGAACTCAAACAAGAACTTGTCAGAATAACAAATGGACAGATTGGGGGCAATGCACAGGTGAAGGTTGCTCACCAGGTGCCGAAACATGTTCAGGAAGTGACTCTTTAACCTGCACTAACTCTTGCACTTGGCAGAATAATGGCAAAGTTCAATGCAAATGTGGAGAATTTTGTCCAGGGACTTGCCCCGGCGAGTTACAAAACAGTCGCTTTGTTGGCTGTGTTTATCGTGACATTGTCATTGATGAGAACAATGGTAACTATAATGTAAATAATCCCAATGCTTTTATTCTTGGTGAAGATATAATTCAAGGTAATACTATTCAACATGAGGGTCTTCGTGGAGAGACTGAAACATTTACAGTAGAATGGAAAGGCAATTTCCGGTTTGAGGCTGGCCAAAGATATAAGTTCTGGACAGAGTCAGATGATGGCTCTTGGCTCTGGATTTATCAGACAGACCAAAATGCTCCAACTGGGCTCATAAATCCACTTGTAATCAATAATGCAGGCAGACACCCAAGGCAACTTCGAGAATTCTATCACAGATTCTCAACATCAGGCTGGCGCCAAGTGCAAGTTAACTTCTTTGAGGCAAGTGGTCATGAATTTTTAAGTGCTGGCTTCATGGAAGTATGCCCAGAGGGACAGATTCGTGTTAATGGCAATTGTTGCGCCTCAAATTTTGATGAACAATGCAACTTAGGAGATTGCGGTTATGGTGGCAGGATAACATGCTATGGAGATTGCAGTGGACCTTTAGTTAATTGTGGTTCTGATAACTGCGTTGGTACAACATATTATAAACATTTTGAGCAAGTTACTGTTTTCGACAATAACGGATGCATAGATTCTACTTTAGGAGTTAATAGATGCGGGGAAGATCTAACTTTAACAAGCTCTTGCTCAGGTAGCTCTTTACTAACATATCGTTGCAATGCTCAAAATGCAGAATCTAATACAATTGATTGTAGCATCTATGACTCAACTAATCCTAATAGGCCTGCAGTAACTGATCATCCGAAATGCGATGGTGAATGTGGCAATGGAGGAGCTTGCAGTGCACGAGATTATGGGTGTTCAAATGGCAAATGCTCTTTTTCACCAGTTGACTTAGACACTGGTGAATCTTGGTGCAATTCCTGTACTAACACAAGATGGGGTATTGGTGGTATGCAAGGAGCTACAGACCAGTGCTGCGGCGATGATACTGATGAATTTATTGTTGCATCAAGAGGAGACTTGATTGATAGCACTTTATCTTGCTGTTCAAGCGATAGTTACTGTAACTATAACAGTAATTGTTTTGCATCTGGAAGCTGGTCAGGAACTTTTAATAACTTCCTTTGTGTATCTAGCAGTCCTGGTGCATGGAAAGATGGTGATACAAGTGAACAAGTCTGCACCTCAGGCAATTCTGGATATACTTGGACAGGCTCTAGATGCTGTGGAGACGACACAGGTGAGAACTATAACGAACCTGGGAAAAACATAACATGCTGGAATGGAATTCCAGTATTTACAAGAAATTATGTTACTAATAACACAAATCCAATTAGAAGAGATATTATAAGTATAAATGGCTCATTTGAAGGGTGTAACACACATTCTAATGCAAATCTAAGACTCTTAACAGACTCAGCTGCCAATACCCAACTAATAAATAATAACCCCTCTTGTAAGGTCATACTGAATGGCTTCCAGCAAGGACAGCATGCTTACTGCTCTCCAACAGGAGTCTGGAACAGGTCTACAAATATTTTAAATACTATAAAAGTTTTAGGATGGACAGACAACAGTCTGCAACAACCAGGGTGCTGTACTTCAACTCAGTGTTGGAATGGTATGGTATGTGTAAATGAGCAATCAAATTCTGCTTCAAGTGGAGCTACTAATGGGTATAGGTGTATTAACGGAGAATGGTTAGAGGCACCTGTAAAATTTAACTGGGATGAGAGCGCCTCAGGTTATTGCCCAAAAAGGAGCCAATGCCTTGTCAATCCTGGCAGCTTAAATAGCAAAAATGGTTTGATTGAAAACTTCATTCTAGATTTTTCATCAGCTTTAAATAATAATATACAATGCATTAATAACACTCAGTATATAGGAGACAATTATTGCGAAGAAGGAAACTGGAGCACAAGGACAAGAATGTTAGCCTTAGCTTTGTTGGAAAGCTCAAGTGTCAATAGCCAGCAGAATTATACGCTTTACTGCGACACATTCTCAAATGTCCTTAATAATTTTGAGTATTCATTACCTAGCGGCTTTAATGTTAAGACAGATTTGATAACAAGTTGCACTATAGACGGTTCCCAGCAAACGTGCACTAACAATTTTTGTGTTGTTAAACAAGGAACTAATATACTTGTAGGTACTACAGTTAATACAGTTATTCATAAAGAGGCATCTATCCTTGAAGCTTTTGAACTACCTTCAAGCTTTTGCGATAATGCTTTAACTAATGATGGACAGTTTCATCCCTGCCAGAACTCAGTTGTATGGTACAATAACAAAATAAGAGCTATCGTATTCAGCAAAAACCCAATAAGTCTAAGCGAACAGCTTAACTTCCTAGAGAAATTCATCCAATTATTGAAGGTTCCATTTTACCAAATATTTGGTAAGATATTAGCAACGAAACCTTCTCTTGAAGGTGTACAAGCTGACCTATCTTTCCTGCAATCTATAAAGAGATTTAGCAGGCTTTATATCGATACCTCAGGAGAGAAGTCAATTAGGGGAGTAATAGAAACAATTCAGGGAAATCCTTATTTAAGCATAGAATACACAAAACCCTCTGTTGATGTATGCCCTCTAATTGGCAGCATAAATAAGCAAAAAGGCACAGCTACTTCGAATATATTATTCTGCAACATATCAGACTCAACAACATTGGTGTCTAGTAAATACGATATAGGGAATGACGTATGGCAGGATCTTACCTCTAAATTGAGAATTAGATAAATGCGGCTCTGTAGAAAATGTTAGTTTTGCCATCAATTTGCGAACCTTTTCAAAAATTGAAGCAGGCAAAAAGGGGATTGTAAGAGGAATCATCAAAAACCTATGATTTTTGAATGTGATCGAAAATTCCTATGGAATTTATCGACATTTTGCAATAATACTAAAACAGATAAAGGTGAGCCGATGGCAAAACCAAGCAAAGCCAGATTTTCTACAGAGCAGATAAATGCGAAAGTTTTAAAAACACTTGTCAATTTCATAAATAATTTAATTTGCTATAAATCTGTATATTTTAGTACTAATATTATATTTAAATATATTTTGCAAACAGATCATTAAGTGTATGCTATTAGTCAGTCAATCCATAAAATACCTATAACTAAAAAGAATTAAATTTGCACTACGAGGCAAGTTAGCAAGTACAGAACTGCTGTTCTGTAAATACCTACGTGCCTGTGCCAAAAGTCCGCTAATCAAAAACTTTAAATTAAAATAATTTGGATTACGACGCTCACTTCGTGAGCTGTGCCATTAGTCCGCCAATCCGTGATGTAACAGCTATGTGGCGGACATGTTGAGGAACTATGTTCCGAGACATTTAGGAAGCCCTAGCTTCCTACAGACAAGCATCACATTAGTTCATGCCGTATCGCAGATACAACAAAGTATATTGCTAGTTAGACTTTGACAGAAACTGATTTGCAAAGAAAAATTAATATGTTGGAAATATACCATTAGTCCATCGAAAATCTCGATAAATCGCAAAGCGATTTTCGAT
>CAZBGH010000072.1:0-8159 GCA_964491335.1 uncultured Methanosarcinales archaeon
ATTAAAAGCCCCTGGACATCCCACTCCAACAAACGTATTAATAGGAAAAGCACTCATATTAACATTTATCCATGTATTATCAATATAAATCTTTCCAATATTATTCAAGCCAATATTATTATATTTATCTAAGCTACTTAAAGCTGTTCTGCATCCATTAGAAAATCCAACATAATTTAATTTACTTTTATTAGTAAGATACTGCACACCAGCTATTAAGGCAGGAAAATAACTATCTGTTAAATTATCAAAAGTATAATCTATACAAGTATCACATTCAGTTCCAGGTCCTCCAGTTATTTCAATAAGCCAAACTTCACTGCCTGAATTAGCCAATTCCTCTCCAAAGTCCTTCCATGTGTTTATATTGCTCCACAGTCCTCTTGCAAGAATTATTGGTATTGTTTTATTGCTCATGTTACGGAATGAATCTGAATTTAAAGATCCTATCTTTATCAGCCTTAAGCTGACATTATCATTAGTATAAACAGTATAGTTCTCAACATCAAATCTGCCATTAAGAGCAGTCTTAACTATACTTTTAAACTCATTAGTATCAGTTGCATAATACTGTTTATTAAGAGAAGAATGCAAATACTCATAGGTAGCTATTCCTTCTTCATTATATCTATCAAGATAAGTATTAAGCATATTATCTATAATCTCACTATTAATGGTAATAGCTCCTGCAATCTCCCCTTCTATCTCATTGCCAAGAATAAAAACATATTTCCTGCTGTTATTCTCATATCCAGCAATCAGAGCAACATAAGGCTCATTCTGCAAATTGCCTTGGTAAGTAACTATGCCATCTAATATGCCAAAATCATAGGTATTAAAGATAAAGTCATTATACTTAACAACACTCCCAGCTTGCTTGCCAACAGATATTACAATATCAGCATTATCCGGATTATTAACAAAGTTATACTCATTAAACTTACTCTTAAGATATTCTTCAAATGTATTGTTCAGCCCATAAGGCAATCTAATATCTAAGTACACACTTACTGCCTTAAACACAGACTCTGCAAAGTTATTATTCTCATCACTTTCATTAAATATTCCAGAAGCATCAACCAAAGCAATTATTTTATCTCCATCACTGAAATTACCCATAACAAAACTAATTGCAGTAATATCCTGTGTTAAATTAAATAAGCTACTAGCTTCTTCATTACTATTCAGATTACCAACTGTAACATTAATGTTAAAAGCATTTACAGATCCTAGATTGTGTACATTTACAGAAACATTAATTGAGCTTCCATTAATCCTAAAATAACTAATATCTGAACTAGAGATCTCTAAATCGTTGTAATATGAAGCATTATCAAGAAAAATATATGTTAGTCCGTTAGAACTTAGAATAATATCTAAAGCCTTATTTCCGTCAATATCAACAACTACAGGATTTAAAAAACTTGCTGATAAGCCATTATAATCAAATGTTTTATTTTGAATTGATGAAATTTCATATGCTCCATCAGGAAGTAATATGTCAAGTATTCCATTATTATTAATGTCTGCAACAGCAGTTGACTCATTTCCAGCTGTAAAGATAAACCCAAAAGTATGATTAGTTGACTGATATATTGTTCCATTTAATCCATCAATAATGTTAATGCCCAAAGAAAGGCTATATCTGCTATTGCTGTTAATACTATTGTAGCCACAAACTAAGATTAGTTCTGTATTTACACTATCTAATGTATCTATAGGAACAGGCCTTGAGCCTCTTGCTGTAGTAGAAATTGTGGTAGAAGCATCAAAAGAGCAATTATGCTGCCACTTAACACTCCCTGTATAATTTAAAACTAGATAAGATATGCCATCATCTAGACCTAAAGGAGCTGAGAAAAGTATAGGGTAAGCTAATAATAACTCATGGAAACGATCTTTATCTGCATCAAAAAATAGAGGATTTATCGGAAATTGTCCTATAGGCCTATACCCATAATCCTGGCTAAGATCGTGTGTTAGCTCAATATTTTTAGTAACACTGTCTACAACAGTAACTAATTTAGTGTGTCTTACAAGAATCTCATTTCTGCCATCATTATCAAAATCTGCAATAGAAACTATAGAAAAGTTAGTCTCTCTTTCAGAATTATTTCCAACATACACATTTAATTTATCATCACTTTGTGAATTTGAGTTATTATCAAACATATGCAAGTATCCTTCATTATCCTTAAACACACAATCTTCAAGTGTGTCATTGTCTATTAAACCACACATCAAACCGCTATTAGTCAAATTCCATGTCAGATTAAAATTCTTAACTATTGATATACTACCATTAAAGTTAATCACTGTAAAATTTGTCTCTTGAATTGCTACTATAGATTTAGTATTTTTAGTAAAGTTAGAAATAGAGGGTTGACTTCTTAGTACGCCTAGCTTATATTCTACTATTTGTGCTATGCTCTTATTATAAATCCTTAGTGTATCATTCTGCCAAATAATAAGTTCGTTATAACCATCACTATTTAAATCAGAAACTAATGGCTGAAAATTCATACCAAAAGATAAATTAAAGAATGCCATTGTTCTATTAAAGTGCCCTGTAGTATCGAGATTAGCATTATTAGCAGTAATATTCTTGCCATAAGTTTCCCAACTGTCTGCCATAGAAATAGGTATAAACAGAATAATAACAAAAGCAACAAAACCAAGTAAACGCCTTTTCATCTTAACAAGGTTTTTATAGTGATATAAATAGTTTTATGATGATGTTCAGAGCCTTCAATTACTGGCATCTTTGACAATTCTTTATAGTTTACAACATTAGTTATTATTATAATACTTAGCAAATATATGTTACTCTAGATAATAAATTCATTATTAATGTACTTGCACACACTTAAGGTACAATAAAATAAATTGTTGAGTGCTTTTCTGTCCGCCACATATAGCTGGACTTCAATAATAGGCGGACATTGTACTCATGGAGCGAAGGTTCACCTGAGCGAGCACCTTGCTAGGTTATACGTTTTAGTACATGCTTTGTTATTTGCTATATTATTTATTTACCATACTATTACTCTAAGTTAATAATTTCTTAAATGATTGTATATATAGTGTTATTTCTTCATTACTATATTTTACACTACTACATAAAGCTTATATACTATTAGTGTTAAACTCTTAATATGAATATTACCCCAGAAGAAGTAATTGAAGTTAATAGACAATTTGGAGGCCATTTAAGATCAGATTCAAGTATAAGATTTGCGGAGTCTCATACTAAAGATATAAGGTCCAAATACAAAAAAGCTTCAATATGGGTTCGTGCTATAGTAGTAGATCATCCATTTAGTGATGCTAATAAAAGAACTGCATTATATGTTATAGATAGTTTTATCAAAGTTAAGAATGAAGAAAAGATAGTTAGGGCAATAATAAACATAGCTAAGAAGAATATTACAAGCATAGCTAAGATAGTTGAAATATTAAAAAATAGTAACAGGAGGAAAAGATGATAAATAAAGAAAGAATGAAAAGATTAAAAAAGAGTTTTAGGTATTTAGAATTATATGACGAACTTGGTAACTATCCTGACAAGAAAGTTCCAATAAGCATTAGTCTTCCTTTAATTCTGAAGCATAGACTATCAAAAGTAGAAAATGTATCTAAGTATATCGAAAGTTTAATAGAGAAAGATTTGGCAAAGAGCAAGAGAAATATTTAGAGAATAATAACATATTTATACTAGTTAGAATAGTTTTATTTGAAATGAAACAATCCAATAACCAATGGAAATCAATAAAGAAAGTTGATCCTTTATCTCTTGCAAAAATCCAAGCAGTTGTTGTCGGTTTATTATACCTCATATTTAGTATTTTAAGTGTTATATTATCCTCAGTTCCTGCTTTAAAACTGCAGATACCCTTAAATCCTTTACTTTACATTAGCTCTGCAACAGCTACTGGCATTATTGCTGGTTTTCTATTAGGGCTTATAATAGCATTCTTATATAACAGTCTGTCAAAACATATTGGACAAATTAAAATAGAATTAGAATAATTTCTAATATGAACTCTAAATTCTATGAGTAGAAATAGAAACATTAATATTTGTTGTAATCTAAAAAAATATTAAGATGGGCATCAACTTAACAGTATACTATCCAGGTGGAGTACCACTTAAAACTAATTACTATTGCTATCATTGCCACTGCAAAATGGAGCAAGACAAGAGAGATAAAACAGTTTATAAGTGTTCGAAATGTAACCAGCAGTTTAAGGATAACAACCCTGTCCAAGATGATGAGCTTATTGATTACCAAAAGCTCCCAGACAATTTCTAAACAGTAGATTTAAAAACATATCCTTCATCTCAGAATTAGATGAAGAAAAATTTCTCTAAAATAAAAAAAGAAACAAGTGCACAGCTTCCTACTAAATATGGAAGATTTAAAATTCACGTATACGAAACTGTTGATAAGATGTATAATATAGCACTGGTTAAAGGTGTGATTAATCCAAATAAACCAACTTTAGTAAGAGTGCACTCAGAGTGTATCACTGGAGACACTTTTAGTTCAAGAAAATGTGACTGTGGACAGCAGTTAAATACATCCTTAAAATTAATAGGAAAGAGGGGTGGAGTTTTATTATATCTAAGACAGGAAGGCAGAGGAATAGGTCTGTTTAATAAGATAAGAGCTTATAAATTGCAAGATAAAGGTTTTGATACAGTTCAGGCAAATAAGAAATTAGGGCTTAAAGTTGATGCAAGAGATTATACTATAGGCGCTCAAATTTTAGCCAAGCTAGGGGTAAGGAAGATATCTCTTCTCACTAATAACCCCAGAAAAATAAAAGGGCTAGGTAAATATGGCATAGAAATAGTAGAAAGAGTACCTATCCAAATAAGAGCTACACATCATAATTATAATTACTTAAAAACTAAGAAGGGTAAATTAGGCCATTATCTGGAAGATGAAGGAGTTGTGAAATAAAAACATTTTTATATTCCAGATTTAATAAATAGGCATATGAGCCAAAAGAAACATTTGAAGAAAGCTTCACACTCTAAAATTGTTGATATTATCCATTCTACAAAAACTGCAGGATTATTGTTAGGGCTAGGATTTGTGGGTTTTACATTAGGGATTATGACAAAGCCTTCATTAACTGGCGCAGCAATAGTAGATAGTCCAGAAGTTACATCAACAACCTTCTTTTCAACATTAATAATTATTTTGAGTTTTATGATGGTATGGACTGGTGTAATGATTTATTTGATGAAAGTAGAGATAAAAGGCTCAAAAAGTTCATAATTATTTTATAAAGCATTGGCCAATAAAATAATTAAGTAATTACTATAATCCACAATATCAGTTTTTAAGTACTGGTGCTGTAAGAGCAAAAATAAATTAGGGGGTTAAAAGTGTGTCAATTTTAGCTGTGGAGAATTGAAAAGATTCATTTAAATTACTTAATAATAAATTCATATTTTCTAGATCACTACTAAAATCAAGGATCAGGGTGACCTTTCAAGATAATACAACTCTTGTAGAAGTCCGCCCTCAATATATCCTCCAAATAAAAGCAGTTGGTTTTCCGAAGCTTCTAAAACTTCTTGAGCTGCCGTTTGCATAGTAGTTAATTCAAGACTTATAGCTCTAATCCACCTGTTTGGCATAACATCATTCAATTCTCTTACTTTTTCAGTAATAGTTTCTGCTAGACGCCTCTCCACACCTGTACCTCTCTGTGCTGCAGGGAGATATTTCAGTTGTTTATAAGCATCGCAAACTTCTGAGTAACCTGTAACTAACTCCCGAATTAGTTGCTCTTGAGTTACTGCCAACATCCCATCATTATTAAACGTTCTATATGATTGTGTACCTAAAGGTTTTAAATATTGAACCATAATTACCCCAACTCTTACTCTCTTACAATTATTACACTCTATTAATAAATTTTTTGGTGCCTATGGCTTCAGTGAAAATAAATCACAATAAATAAAATAACATTAATTATTTAATTTTCTTGTGCACTATTTTTTTTAGCGTATCAATTATTTTTGAGATCTCTATTAATTTCCTATCAATATAGCTTTCCTTTACAAAAAATCTATCATAAGCTATCTTATTTCTTGTTATTCTCAACTCTTCTGTAAACAGTGCGTTCTTTAGTTTTTAGATTAAATAGAAGGTATATTATAAGCCCAGCCATAGAAAGCAGAACACCATAAACAAATATCGTTAATTCAAAGAAATAGAGCATCAACAAGTTTGATAATATTCCAAAAAATGCTAGTACAGGAAATCTGCCAATATTAATTGGTGCTTTGAAAGGCCTTTTCATATTAGGCTCTCTATATCTTAAGAAAATTAGTGACATATTGACAAGTAGATATACTGTAAATATCCCAAGATCAACAAGAGTTGCTAATTTTTTTATATTTCCAATCAGCAGCCCTAGAATTGCAAATACACCAACAGCAGCTATTGAAATAAAAGGAGTTCCTCTTTTACCTATTCTGGAGAAAAAGGCAGGTAATAAGTTATTTGATGACAATCCATATAATAGTCTTGAGGATACAATAAGTATAATTAGCACAGTGTTAGATGTTGCAAACAGTGCAATTAAAGACAGAACTAATGAGCCGTGAGGAATTACTTTTTCAGCTGTTTCTGCTAATGGAGCTTTAGAATTTCCGAGAGCTTCTGAACCGAGAATTCCTATAGCTGAGATTGAAACAAGAACATAAATAACAGCAGATATTGAAAGTGAGATGAGTAAAGCTCTAGGTATAACCTTTCTTGCATTTTTGGTTTCTTCTGATATATTTACTAAGTTCTCAAAACCTATGAAAGCGAAATAAACAACAGTAGTAGCTGTTAAAATACCATGTATCCCAGTTGGAGTTTCAAAGAAACTAATAACAATAGTATTTTTTGTCATGTAGTATATCCCAAGAATAATGATTGTTACTAACCCAAATGTTTCAACAATAGTTGAGAAGTCATTATATTTTGCAGATTCTTTTATCCCTAAGTAATTTATTAATGAAAGAACAGAAATTAGCAAGAAAGATATCAAGAGGATGTTTCCTCCAAATAAGAAATGCCAGTACCCTGCAAAGCCTAATGCCACAGTGGTTGCAGACACAATCCCAGTGAAGAACATTATCCATTGCACAATAAAAGATAATAGTTTTTTATTGAAAGCATGTTTTGTATAGACATACTCTGCAGCATCTTTAGGATACATTGATGATAATTCTGCATAACTAAAGCCAGTAAATGCTGCAATAATTGCTCCAATTATGAACGAAATCCATAGGGCATTTCCTGCAATGCCAGCACCTACTCCAAGTAGAGCATATATCCCAGCACCGAGAATTATTCCTACACCATAAAGAATAGCCTCAAATAAGCCTACCTCTTTTTTTAATTTGTATGTCATAGACAATGATTTACTAAAAGAAACATTATAAAAAGGTTGCTATTAAGAGTTGAATAAAGATACTATTTTCAAATGTATATTATTAGGGTATCTCTTTGCATACATCATTAGTTTCTTCTTATTTATTATTTTTCTGCAATTTCCCATTAACTCTCCACTTAGTTTTTCCTTAAAGTAGATCATATCTATAAAGGTTTTCTCTATATCAGAAATAGGAAGATAGAAATTGCCTTGTTTTTTGTATTTAAATCCAAAAAAATACTTTTTGTTAATTCTCCTGATAAGAATATTTGCTCCTAAAACCTTTCTTATTCCTTGTCTGACTTTTCTTGTTGTAACTATTACCGGTATTGATTCTTGTTCCCATAGATTATGTGCACTTAAAGCATCTTGAAGCCCTAAGTAAGCAGGCTTAAAGCAAAACACAGTCAAAGCAATATCATTATGTATTGTATAACATCCCTTGGTTAATCTTTTAATTCTGCTGCTTAAAATAAGATTCCTTATCAATTGCTTATTGTACTGCTTTACTTTTTTCTCACTCTTAACTATTCTTGATATAGAATCCATATAAACAACTGGGCTTCTCTTAAATAAGCCTTCTATTTTGTCAATATATTTTCTTTTTCCCATTTTTATTTAACAGATCTGTTAATATACTCCAACATATCTTCTGTATTAGGAACAATACCTTCTATGATTAAAACTCTCAATTCTTTTTCATCATTTGGTTTT